>JALUXS010000121.1 GCA_027013185.1 Sulfurimonas sp. | reverse complement strand
TGGTAGTTCAGTTGGTTAGAATACCTGCCTGTCACGCAGGGGGTCGTGGGTTCGAACCCCATCCACCGCGCCATTTATTTTTTATTATTTACTCTTCAAAATTTTAATTCTACAAGAAACTCTTTTTCCCACTTTTATCATACATATCTTTATATTTAAATGTTATAAGATTTTGCATAATTGCAAAAAGAATCATAAAATTTAAAAAGCTGCTGCCTCCATAAGAAAACATTGGTAGAGGTACACCTACAACAGGTGCATAGCCGATAGTCATAGAAATATTTACACCCATATATATAAATATCATAAAAGATATAGACACAGTTACTATTTTTATATAGTAGTCACTGTTGAATATACTTAAAGTCAGTAGATGTAAAATAAGCATGGCATAAAGAGAAATAAGGGCTAAAGCACCTAAAAATCCTGTTCGCTCAACAACAAAAGCAAAAATGAAATCACTCGTAGCGATTGGTAAAAATTTCATTTGTGTTTGTGTCGCGTCTTCTTTGCTCTTTCCACTCCATCCACCCGAACCGATAGCTATAATTGATTGTTGCACATGGTATGAAGGTTTTTCACTTAAAAAATCTGTAATTCTTTCTTTTTGATAATCATGAAGTAAAAATTTGTATGCTATTGGTGATAAAAGTACAATAGCGACAGCAATTGCTGCGAGTATTTTCCAGTACACACCTACGTAAAATAAAACACTATAACCAATTAAGAGTAAAACAAGTGCTGTTCCTAAATCAGGTTCTTTAGCAATTAGAACAAAAGGCAATAATATATACAAACTTATTCTTAAAAAATCTTTCAATTGATACCCATGTAGCGGTGGAGGATTTTTATTGATTAAGTATGCAAGCATAAGAATAAGTGCAGGTTTGACAAACTCTGAAGGCTGAATAGTGGCATTAATGAAGGGAATATCAATCCATCTTTGTGCACCAAGACGAGAATGCCCAAAAAATTCAACGGCTAAAAGTAGAGCAATATTTCCCCAGTAAATAAAAGGAATAAGCCAACTCATTTTTCTGATAGGTAAAACAAATACAATTAAATATACAAAAAATGCTATACCTACATAAGCAAGTTGTTTCTCAGCAAGAGCCGGAACTGCTTCACCGATAAGCCAATGTGACATTATGACTAAAGGAATGATAAGAATGATAGAAAAAAAGTCAAATTGTGATAAAATACTCTTATCAAATCTCCACAAGTTTGTAACTCCAAAAATAAAATTACATGATTGTATCATAAAGGCCATAAAGAATGATAAACACAGAAGAATATATATGTAAAAGCCCAGAACGCTTAGATACATTTTTAACATCACAAATTGGGCAGACCCGTTCACAAATTGCAGGACTGATAAAACATGAGTGTGTTTTTATTGAAAATAAAAAAGTTGCACGCCCTGGTGTAAAACTTAAAGAGGGACAGCATGTAAGAGTTGAGTTTCCAGAAGCAAAACAAGAAAAAGCACTTGATGTAGACTTTGACGTCGAAATTTTGTATGAAGATGATGATGTATTGGTTATAAATAAGCCAAGTGGGGTAACAGTGCATCCTGCCCCAAGTGTGAAAGAAGCTACCTTGGTTGACTGGTTAAAACATAAAGGTGTGCGTCTCTCAACTATTAGTGGAGAAGAACGTCACGGTATTGTCCACCGTCTTGATAAAGGTACGAGTGGAACAATGGTTGTTGCAAAAAATAATGTAGCACATGAGTTTTTATCAAAACAGCTACAAGATAAAAGTATGGGACGTTATTATATAGCGGTTATTGTCCCTCCTTTAAAAGAAGATATCACGGTTGTGGAATCAAATATTGGCAGAAGTTCTCATAATCGTCTGAAAATGGCATGCGGACTTGAACATGGAAAATATGCAAAAACAATGTTTAAGCAGTTGGCATTAAGTGGTGATGAGCATACACAGCTTATAGCATGTAAACTCTTTACCGGAAGGACGCATCAGATTCGAGTGCATTTAGAGAGTATGAATCGTCATATTTTGGGAGATCATATCTATGGATTAAGCCCAAAACAAGAGAACGCGGAACGTATTTTGCTTCATGCTTACACAATTTACTTTATTCATCCGACTACGAAAGAAAAGATGAGCTTTACAGCTGAGTTTGATGATATAATGCGAGAAACAATTTATAAAAAATTTGATACGGAGATTTTAGATGAAGTTATTCAGCCTGAGTACATTATGCACAGCTTCACTGCTGCTTTTTAGTGGTTGTCAAGGAGTAAATCCTTTACCGCAAAAGAAAATAGTTATAGATTCGACATTACCTGTTGTTAGCCTGACAAATAATGGAATTATGACAGATATGAAAACAGTAGCATTTGAGTTTAAGAGTATTACAGATCCAAGGGTTAATGCAATCTATGTTTATAAGCGGAAAGATGGGGAAAAAGCATCTTCTGAACTTGCATATTATGAAAGCATTGGCAACCGATATAAAACACACTATTTAGATGCTGATAATACACCTGGTACAAAATATAGCTATGCCTTTAGAGTTGTGGCAAAAGATACACAGGGAAAATTAAGCGATATATATAATGTTAGTACTTTGCCAGTTTTACAATCTGTTGCATGGATACACTCAATTGCAGGATTACCAAGAAGTGCTAAAATTATTTGGAGACCGCATAGCAATGAAAG
>JALUXS010000120.1 GCA_027013185.1 Sulfurimonas sp. | reverse complement strand
GCGAAAAACATTCAAAGATGATAAGTGGGAAAAAATAGCAACGTTAAAAGGACGCCTTAATGCTGAATACATAGATGAAGGTTTAGAAGATAATGCAATTTATTTATATCGTGTTCGAGTAGAAACTTATGATGGTATTATCTCAACACCTTCGAGTGTAGTAAAATCAGTTACGAAAGCTTTGCCAAAAGCAATAGAATATATAAGTGCTAGTAAAAATCTTCCTAAAAAGATACAAGTAGAATGGTCTGCTTCAAAACAAAAAGATTTTGAACGTTACTACCTTTATAGAGCAACAGATATAGATAGCTCATTTAAGCTTATTGCAAAACTTTACAATAATCATTATACAGATAAGATAGATGCAGATGGGAAGGTTTATTTTTATCGAGTGAGTGTTGTTGATAAAGATGGATTGGAAAGTAAAAAAGACAAACATACAATTATGGGGATGACACTGCCAAAACCTGATGCTCCTATTATTACTGGAATTAAGCTTATAAATTCTGGTGTAGAACTTTCTTGGAAAACAACAGACACTAGAATTAAATACTTTAATATTCTTAGGAAGCATAGAACAAACTGGTTTGATGAAAGCACAAAAGAATTTAAAAATATTTCACAAAGTAGTTTTGTAGATAAATATATTGTACCGAGCAGCACATATACTTATACTGTGTATGGTGTAGATGAAAATGGTATTGTATCTCAACCAAGTACGGAAGTGAAAATTAAAACAGCAGAATCAGATAAAATTTCTGAGGGAGAAAAAAGTAAACCACTGAAAGAAGTTGTTGTACAAAGTCAAGATGAAAGTCCTGCATCATCACAAGAAACTGTGACTCCGGCAAAAGATTTAGATTTGAATGAGCTTTAATGCCACATTTACATATAGAAGAATTTAACCAAATTGACTTTCCTCAAGTTTATGATGAGGTTCATTTTAATTTTATTGCTAAAAATACGAATCATAATGATGAAAAACTGATTTCAGTAACAGTTGATGAAGAAGATTTTTTTCTACTGCTCATAGAAGAAGAAAATAGAACTCTTTTAAAAACAGATAAATTAACTCGCCCTGCATCTATCTATAATGTACATCGAGCATTACTGGCATATGCAAAGACTGCAGATTTACATGTAATAAATTCTAATGTTCCTCAAACGCAAAAAAATATACATCTTCAAGAGGTGACTGCTTTGAAAAAGATTGAGTATTTTGCAAATGAGTTTCCTTTGGATAAAGAGGTAAAAATTGAAGTTGGTTTTGGTTCAGGACGTCATCTTCTGCATCAGGCAGCCAATAACCCCGAGATACTTTTTATAGGTATAGAAATTCACAGGCCTTCCATCGAACAGGTACTCAAACAGAGTGTTATTCAAAAATTAGATAATTTACTTGTGCTAGATTATGATGCAAGACTTTTTATGGAACTTGTTCCTTCTAATATTGTAGGTGCTGTTTATGTACATTTCCCCGTGCCATGGGATAAAAAACCGCATCGTAGAGTCATTTCGACATCTTTTATTGAAGAGGTACGTCGTATATTGAAGATTGGCGGAACCTTAGAACTTCGAACTGATAGTGAAAACTATTATGCCTACTCATATGAAACTTTTATTGCTTTTAATAAAACTACACTGCAAATCAATAAAAATAAAGATATAGCAGTCAGTTCAAAATACGAAGACAGATGGAAGAAAATGGAGAAAAACATTTATGATGTTACTATGATAAATGATGTATTCTCGGAAGAACTTAGTATTGCAGGTGATTTTGCTTTTTCAAATGTTTCTTGTAATTTTGAAAATGTTTTAGCACTTCATAATAAAACATTTCGGTTTGACGGCGGATTTATTCATTTTGAGAGAACATATACAACAAAAGACGGCCTGATGATTCGCCTGTCAATGGGTAGTTTTGACAGACCGGAACATTTGTATATTCTTTTGAATAAAGAAAATATTTCTTATTATCCGCAACTGCCTTTAAAATCACGAAGTAATTTACAAGCACATAAAGAATTAGACAAGGTACTGCATGGATAAAGTAATTATTGCACAAGATGTATCACTCGCATATTCTAAAGAAGAAACAATTATAAATAAAGCAAATTTTTCCATAGATTCGGGAAGTTTTGTTTTTATAACAGGTGCGAGTGGGAGTGGAAAATCTACTCTATTAAAGTCACTTTATGGTGCACTTAAGCCGATTGAGGGGAGTTTGGTTGTAGGGGGTGTAGAGCTTAGAGGTGTTGCAAATAAAAAGCTTAATTTTTTAAGAAAACATCTTGGCATAGTTTTTCAAGATTATAAACTTGTAAAAGAGTGGACAATTGAGAAAAATATAATGCTTCCTTTGATTATCAACGGATATGAAAAAAGTATTACACAAAATCAGGTTGATTCATTACTTAAACATGTGCGTCTTAAACATCAATCAGGAAAGTACCCTTTAGAGCTTAGCGGAGGAGAACAACAGCGTGTTGCGATGGCGAGAGCTTTGGCTCATAACCCTATTCTTATTCTTGCGGATGAACCAACTGGAAATCTTGATGATTACTCATCTCAGCTTATATGGAATCTTTTAGAAGGTGCTAATGAGCAGTTGAAAACGACTGTAATTGTTGTGACACACCATATTCCCCAAACAATGAAAATTGAGTACAAACATTACCATATTGAGTTTGGAGATATACATGAAGTCATTTAAAAACCATATATCTCTTGTTGTTGCTCTTGTGAGCATCCTTTTTTCTATGCAAATTTTTATGATAGTTGATCGATCTATAAGTGCATATAAAGATAATTTAGCAATGAACTACTCTTTAGTAGTTGTTAGTCAAAAAAAGATTAATACGAAAGATTTGCTTAATAAACTCACATCTCTTGCAACGATTGAACAACTCTCTGCTGATAAAGTAATTAAAAAATTAAATACGGGCATAAGTCAAAAAAATTTAGAGTTGTTAAAAATCACACTCCCAAAATTTTATAAATTTAAACTCAAAACTTATCCTACTCCTAGTCAACTAAAAAAAATTAAAAAACAACTGCTGCGTTATCCGTATATTACAAAAGTAGAAACTTTTTCCAATACACATGATACAACCTATAAACTTTTACTGCTTTTTAAAAAAGTGATTATGGTTTTAGCAATTACTATTTTATTGGTCACTATTTTATTGATATTTAAAGAATTAAGAATATGGCAGTTTAAACATAATGAAAGAATGAATATTATGGGGCTTTTTGGTGCACCTACATGGCTGCGTTCTGCGGTTTTATTTCGACTTTCTATTGTAGATGCCCTCATTTCTTTTGCAATTTCATTTGTGATTTTCTCTTATTTAGCAGCAAATGAATGGGTATTGAATCAATTTGCCAATATTGGCATTAGCGTCGTTGTATTTGATAAAATTTACGATTCGTTAATTATGTTGTCTGTTGCTATACTTGTTTCTATTCTACTAGCAAGTTTTATCGTTTTAGGGCATAAAGAAGAGGTATGATGCAGGCGTTTATACTGATTTTTCTTTTGACATGGACAACTCTTTTATTTTCAAAAAGCTCTATTGATAAGAAAATAACCAAAACAAGTTCCAAGCTTCATTCTTATAATAAAAACTACTCTAGACTCAATGCTAAAATGGCAAAGACTGCAAAAGCTATAATGAGACAAAAAATACAATTAGAAAAAAAGACGCTTTATCTGGAAGAATTACAAAAAGAACTCTCTTTAAAAGAGGGCAGTCACAGTGAAAATATTGCACAGTTAAAAGTGCTAAAACAGACACAAAAAGAGCTGAAAACCAAACAGCAGAAAATTGAAGAAGAACTTGTTTTTGTCGTAGCTAGAACTGTTTCTTTATCTGTTGTTTTAGAAGAAGATTATCCTAAAAATGAACAGGCTATTATGCAGCTTGAAGTCTTAAAGGCTATGTTACATGCTTCAAAAGAAAAAGCTAAACAGTTAAGTAGAAAATTTTTAGAAAATAAAAAAAATATAAACTTTATAAGTTTACATGTAAGTTCACTTGAAGTGGCCATTGCAACAATTGACCAAAAAAGAAAAGAACTGATACAAACAAAAAAAGAAAATAAAAAAGCATTAAAAAAACTGATATTGGCAAAAGTATCTTATAAAAAAGAGCTCAAAAATCTTTTAAGAAGACAAAATGCCCTTAAGAAAACACTGTCACAGCTTCATATTGTAAAAATTGATGCAATTAAAAGAGCAAAAGAAGAACAGGAAAGAAAACTGGCTTTTGAAAAAAGAAAAATTCAGTTAAACAAGAAATTGCCAAAAGTAAAAAAACATGGTAGCAGTTATCAGGCAATACGAACCATTAGATACAGAGGCAAAAAAACAATAGCTCCTCTTAGCTCGTATGAAATTACAAAAAAATATGGTACTTATACTGATCCAATTTATGGTATAAAAATATTTAATGAATCTATTTCACTAAAACCTAAACACCCAAATGCAAAAGTAAAAACAGTTTTCAATGGAAAAGTTATTTATGCTGCAAAAACTGCTGTTTTAGATAATATTGTAATTATTGAACACAAAAAAGGACTGCATACTATTTATGCCAATCTTTCTCAAATTGCACCAAATATTAAAAAAGGAAAAAAGATTGCCAAAGGTGCAACAATAGGGCGTGTAAAGAATGAACTTGTGTTTGAAGTGACGCAAAAAACAAAGCATATTAATCCTATACGTTTATTTAAATAGATTTTGATATAATTTCAAAAATAAAAAATAGAGAAAAGATATGAATTTTATTCAAACACGCGGAATTGATACGAATAGAGCCAAAACAGTTACATTTTCACAGGCAATACTTAGTCCGATTGCCTCTTTTGGCGGACTCTATGTCCCCGAAAAACTTCCCGAATTAGGAGAAGAATTTTTAAATAAGCATTTGAATTCTTCTTATAAAGAATTGGCATCAGATATGTTGGCCCGTTTTGAGATTGACATAGATAAAGAGGTTATTGATAAAGCTTTATCTTTGTATGATAAATTTGATGACAGAACTAATCCTGTACCTGTTGTCAAGGTAAAAGAAAATCTTTATGTAAGTGAACTTTATCATGGTCCAACACGTGCATTTAAAGATATGGCATTGCAACCTTTTGGTGTAGTACTCTCTTCAATCGCTCAAAGGTTAAATGAAAATTATTTGATTTTAGCTGCAACAAGTGGTGATACCGGTCCTGCTGCTCTTGAGACATTTAAAAATCGTGCAAATGTAAAAGTAGCATGTTTATATCCTGATGGGGGTACAAGTGATGTGCAACGTCTTCAAATGGTAACAGAAGATGCAGCGAACTTAAAGGTCATTGGTATTAACGGTGTTTTTGATGATGCACAAAATGCACTTAAACGTCTTTTAGCTTCACAAAGTTTTAAAGAAGCATTAGAGAAAAAAGAGACAAAACTCTCAGCAGCAAATTCTGTCAACTTTGGTCGTATAATATTTCAAATTATTTACCATATACACTCTTATTTAGAACTGGTTCGTCAAGATGCAATCACAATGGGTGAAAAAGTTTACTTGAATGTTCCAAGTGGAAACTTTGGAAATGCTCTTGGTGGATATTATGCATGGAAAATGGGTGTTCCTGTTGAAAAGATTATTATTTCTTCTAATGAGAACAATGTTCTCACTCGTTTAATTCGTGATGGTAAGTATGATTTAAGAGAATGTGCAGTCGTAAGTACTACATCCCCGGCTATGGATATATTAAAATCATCAAATGTCGAGCGGGTTTTATTTGATTTATTCGGTGCAAAAAGAACAAAAGAATTAATGAATGATTTAGAAGAAAAAAATGTATATGAGTTAAGTAGTGATGAGCTAAATGAACTTCGTAAATACTTTGATGCAGATTTTTGTACAGGGATAGAAGGTAAAAAATATATTAAGCAAATATTTGAAAAATATAATTATTTGATGGATCCACATACTGCTACATGTATAAAATCTTATGAAACATGTTGCAAGGCGGAAATTAAGACTATTGCCTATTCAACAGCAGAATGGACAAAATTTTCACCGGTGATTGCAAATGCACTTACTGGTGAGCTTGATACGAAGGATATGGATGCTTTGCAATCCATATCAGATGTGGCAAATTTGAAAATACCTGCAATGATACAAGAACTTTTTACAAAACCAACAGTACAAAAAACAGTCATTGAAAAAGAGCAAATTGAAGAAGAAATTTTAAAATTTTTATAATCAGTTTGCGATTAAAATAGTCTTATATAATTATAAATAACATTTTAAGTTAACGTTAACTTTGAAAGATGTAAAATATACTTATAGGAAAATATTATGAATGAGACTACCGAAGAAGAGTTAAATAAAAAAAGAAATATGCTTTATTATAATCAGCTGATTATGAATGAAAGGCGTGCGAAGTCTGCTCATGATAAAAAAACAAAATCAGCAAAAAAAAGGGAAGGTTTTGGCTCACAAAAAGTTGATTTTAAAGATTACCTTTTTATTCCTGATGAATGGGAAGGGGTAGCATACACCATTTATTTTGTTGCTATTCCTTATCTCGTCGGAGCGTTTTTTTTATTTTTATTTATCGCCGGAGCGAGTTGGGAAAATTTTCAGCTTTTAAACTTAAATGCATTTCCTGTTGTTTGGCTGATTGGATATGAAATAGTTGCAATTTGTCTGCTTATATGGATTATGATTTTGTATTTAACGTATGATACAGAAGATGATATATGAAAAAGCCTGCTAAACTTTACAGCTCAGTTGCTTTTTGATAGGCTTTTTCTACCGCATTTATACATGCATTTCTAACATTCCCATTTTCTAAAGCAGCGTATCCTGCTGCGGTGGTACCACCCGGGCTCATAACACCGTCTTTTAACAAGGCTGGGTGTGTATTTTGAATCAGTGGAGCAAAACCATCAAATAAACCTCGCATAATAGCCATCGCATCATCACGTTTTAGCCCTTGTTTGACGGCACCATCAGCTAAAGATTCCGCAATGAGTGCAAGATATGCAGGACCACTTCCTGCTAAGGCTGTTGCGATATCTATCTCTTTTTCGCTATTAAGCCATCGCGTTTGACCTATTGAGTTGAAAAGCTGTAGAGCCTCTTGCGTAAATGCTACATCTCCGGTGAGTGTTGTCATGGATTTTCCTACACTGGCAGCTAAATTGGGCATCGCCCGAACAAGTGCGGATGTTGAAAGATATGTCTCTAACTTGTTTATACTCGTTCCTGCTAATACAGAGTATATAATTGTTGCTTTACCTTGTAATTTTGGTGATATTTCTTCAACATTTGCTGGCTTTACACATAAAATGACTGTTTTTTTATTCATATCAAAATTTTCTAAAAGATGTTTTTGTATCTGGATACCTAACTCAGTTTCAAATTTTTCTAACTTTTTTAAATCTCTTCCAACAACTTCTATTTTATAGTTGTTTTTTAATCCTTTGGCAATACTAAGTGCCATATTGCCATTTCCAATAAATGTGATAGTTTTCATAAAAGTCCTAAATGTTTTATGGTAGTATAGCATTATTAGAATTAAGGTAGAAGTATGGAACAATTTTTAAAAGAGGCAAAATCTGCAAGTAGGGTGTTAAACACTTTAAGTGGTAATAAGAAAAATAAAATTCTCAAAGAAATGGCAAATGCCTTAAAGGCCAATACTATGGACTTAATGGAAGCAAATGCCATTGATATGCTTGAGGGTGAAAAAAATAAGCTCACATCTGCATTAATGGATAGACTTTTTTTAGATGAAGAAAGAATTGTTTCTATGGCAAAAGCGTTAGAAGACATAGCCGCTCTTAAAGAACCGGTTGGCCGTGTACTTGATGGATGGGTGACAGAAGATGGACTGAAGATAGAAAAAGTGAGTATCCCTATCGGTGTTATCGGTATTATTTATGAATCCCGTCCAAATGTAACAAGTGATACGGCAGCACTTTGTTTTAAAAGTTCAAATGTTTGTGTGCTTAAAGGTGGAAAAGAAGCTGAGTTTTCAAATAAAGCAATTGCAAAAGTTTTACAGGCAGTATTGCAAAAACATAATCTGCCGACATCTCTTATATCTTTAATTCCAGATAGCTCTCGTGAGGGCGTAGCGAAACTCATTAAAATGGATAAATATGTAGATTTGATTATTCCTCGCGGTGGAGCAGGGCTTATAAAATATGTGAGTCAAAATGCTACGGTAAGTGTTGTTAAACATGATAAAGGACAGTGTCATACGTATATAGACAAAGATGCAAATATTGAAAATGCTATAAAAATTGCAGTTAATGCAAAAGTGCAAAGACCTGGCGTTTGTAATGCTATGGAAACGTTACTTGTGGACAGAGCTATAGCTAAAGAGACGCTTCCTCGTCTTAAAGAGGCCTTTGATGCATCACATACAGATTTAAAAGGATGCATTACAACCCAAGAAATAATTAGTGTTGCCGCGGCAAATGATGAAGATTATGATACTGAGTATTTGGCAAATATTTTAAATATAAAAGTTGTAGAAGGAGTGCAGGGAGCTATAGAACATATAGTGCGTTTTGGTTCGGGGCACTCAGAAGCAATTATTACAGAAAATATTACAAATGCAGAAGAATTTTTGAATAATATTGATGCTGCTGCTGTATATGTGAATGCTTCAACCCGTTTTACAGATGGCGCTGCTTTTGGATTTGGTGCTGAAGTTGGCATAAGTACTAATAAATTGCACGCAAGAGGACCAATGGGAATTGAGGGATTAACAACATACAAATACAAGGTGTATGGAAGCGGGCAGGTAAGATAATGTTAAGCATAGATGAATTAAAAAGTATAAATTTTTTTGAACATTTAGATGAAAAAGAGTTGAAGTTATTGTTATCAATTTCAAGGAAAAGAACTTTTTCTCAAGGAGAAATTTTATTTTATGAAAAAGATAAAGCACAGCATTTAACGATAGTTCTTGAAGGTGTTGTTAAAATTTATAAAATTGATCCAAAAAACAATGAAATTGTACTGCATCGATTTAGACCTAAAAGTTTGGTTGCAGAGATGGCGGTATTTGAAGGGATTTCATATCCTGCTTCGGCTGCGTTTGAGAGTGAAGGAAGTGTTTTAGAAATAGATTTTGAGAAGTTTAAAGAATATTTTTTGGCAAATACAGATGTGGCATTTGCCCTCTTTAAATCTTTAACTCAAAAAATCAAATATCTTGATAATGTTATAGCATTAAATGTTGTTTTAGATTCAACCGCAAGAGTTGCAAAATATATATGTGAAAATGATGACGCATTAAAAATGAAAAATAATCAACTTGCACAATATTTGCATATGACGCCCGAAACACTTTCTCGAATACTTAAAAAATTCACAAAACTTGGTTTTGTTGAAAAAGCAGACAGTTCTTATAAAATTGTTAATAAAGAGGCACTAACAATACTTTTTGAATGATCAGGCACTTCTTTGTTATCTTTATTGATATAAGTCAACTCTTTTTTTATCTTTCTTGATTACAATCACAAAATATTAATGTAAAAGGATTGTAAATGTCACATATTCCAAATGAAGTGCAAAAAATAGTTGTAGATGGTGCTACGGTTGATTTTTATAAATTAGAAAAGGATGGACAAAGCACATATTATTTTGATACCTCAAAAGAGGGTCCTCCTCATCCTATGGTCAATGCAATGGCAGGACTAGGAATGATTAAAGGAACAAACGATACTTTAGTTATGATTAATCATAAAGCTCCTGGTGGACTTTTTGCAAAATTAGAAGATGATGTAAAGTATATTAGTCAAGATTTAGATGATGGCTTGGTAAAAGTTGTATTTTCATATAATGAGAATGCGTTAAATGAATCAGACTTATCACAAACAAGCTGTGGTGATTGAAATAATTAATGTTTAAAATATCTCAAGATTTTGCACCGCCATTTAAATTAATTGCTCCCTTTTTTATTATAGGGAGTATTTTTTATTTTCTTTCATCCCTCTATTTATTTTCATTTGATGCCGAGGTTTTATCGTTTAGTAGTGCAAAAATATTAGCTTTTGTACATCTCTTCTTGCTCGGATGTGTTATGATGATTATATTTGGTGCAATGGCACAACTTGTTCCTGTTGTACTAGAAGTAGGGCATTTTGCCGTTGAACTTTTTTATGCTATATGGCCGTTACTTCTAATAGGCACTATTTTAATGGTGTGTGGTTTTTTATATTCTCCTGCCTTATTACCTTTTGGTGGAACTATTGTTCTAATCTCTATGATGATATTTGCAAGTGAAATATTTTTAACAATATCAAAAGTAAAAAAACTAACCGTAGTTATGAGTAGTATACTGATTTCAAATACATTTTTATTTTTTGGAGTAATTTTTGGGCTTTTAATGGCACTCTCTTATGCGGGGACTATTTCTATAAATATTTCAGCCCTTTTAAGTGCACATATTGGTTCCGTCTTGGGTGGTTATATAGTTATAACAATTATGGGGTTATCCGTGGTACTAATACCTATGTTTACACTCTCTCATAGCTTTTCGTTGAAACCTTTGAAAATTGCTATTACGCTTATGAGTACAGCGGTCATATTGCTTATTTTATCTTCATTTTTTACTATAGATTTTTTAGCATATGTAGCGTATATTTTAGCCATTATTTCAATGTTAACTTATTTGTATTTGATATATGTTATTTACAAAACAAGACCAAGAAAAGAGAATGATATTTATGCAATTTCTTTAATGTACGCATATATTTCAATGATAGTATCACTAAGTATGGGTGCCCTTTATTTTATATTGCATAAAGAAGAGATATTATTGGCTTCTATGTGGTTGTTCTTTTTTGGATTTCTTGCTTTTTTGATTACTGGGCATATGTATAAAATTATTCCATTTTTGGTTTGGTTTGAAAGATTTTCACCTTTGGTAGGAAAGCAAAAAGTACCAATGCTTGTAGATATGGTACCTCCTAAAAGTTCACAGGCTCAGTTTGTATTTTGTGCTGTGGGGGTAATACTCGTCACAGTAGCAATACTTATGAAAAACAATACATTTTTGGATGCAGGTGCTTCTTTCCTTTTTATAGGAACTTTAGCATTTGTGAGAAATATATTTTATATGATAAATTTTAAATAAAGGAAAAATTATGATGTATACAAAAGAAGAATTATTTCAGGCAATTTCTACCGTCATTGACCCAGAAGTTGGGTTTAATCTTGTGGAGATGGGACTTATTTATGATGCGAGTTCTGATGATGAAGGAAATGTAAAAGTTGTAATGACACTTTCAACAAAAGCATGCCCATTGCATCAAATGATTTTACAATGGGTAAAAGAGGCTGTAGAGAAACTACCAAACATTAAAGAAGTAGACATTGAAGTTGTATGGGAACCTGAATGGAATATCACTATGGCAGATGATAATGTGAAAAAAGCACTGGGTGCTTAAGAAAAATGACTGAGTCTACTTCGTAGACTCATGTTTTAAATAACTGTTTTTGATAAGTATCATTTCATAAACAGAAATATGAGGCATAGACTCTTTTATAAGTTTATCTGTGTCTTTGTATTGCCCCTGCATCTGTTTTATGTCATCATAAGCTTTTGGTTTTACTTCGCTTGTTGCAACAGAAATAACAGCTGCCCAAATAAGAATAATTGCTATCCAAACTATTTTTTTTGCACCGGCATAGACACCAATAAAGTGAAATATAATTGTAATGATAATCCCAATGCTTAATAAAAGTGCTAAACTCATAATGGTATCTGTTCTCCTTTAGGTTTCATAGTCGTGTTTATGTGTGCATCTTTTAAAAGATGATTACCAAAGTCTTCGACCCCAAGTGTTCCAATCAACATTAAGAAGATGACTATAAATAAAAATATTATAGCCATGCCATATCTTTTGAACCTTTTTTTCATTTATTTTACTTTTTTCGGTGCCATAGGTGCATAATCTACACATCTTGCTGTAAAAAAGTCTCTTTCAAAATCAGGATTTTTAAAATAATCTCCTTCAAGTCTCCATCCAAGCTTTTGAGAAATTAATACTGATTGTGAAATTGTTCTTCGCATTTTATTTTCGCATATAATAGTTTTTCCTTCATTAAATAAGGTTTTAACCCCATCCATACGATTGGTTGTAACGAAATAGTGAATACTAATCATAATTGCAAAGAGGGCAAAAATACCAAGCATTCCACGTTTAAAAGCTACTTTAGGCATAAAATCTCTTGTTGTTACAAAAGCTGTGACAAGTAAGAAAAATATGCCTATAACAATATATGCTATCTCTAATTCAAAAAAATTTTCCATCATCTAATATCCTTTTATGCAACTGTTTTATGTTTTTCTTCCCATTCAGCAAATGCCGGGGTGAAGTATTCTATACGCACTTTTTTAAACTCTTTTGATGAGTATAAAGGCATATGTGATTTTGATTCTATCTCTTGTGCCATTTCTGCTATCATTGTATTTGTTTCTTCTGTTGTTTTGCCGTGAACCATTGTAAAAAGATTATATGGCCAGTTTTCATATTTTGGACGAAGATAACAATGGCTTACGGCAGAAAATGCAGCTGCTTTTTCACCAATTACTTCACCATTCTTTTCATCAATATCCCAAACAACCATGGCATTGGCATTAAAACCAGCCTTTCTGTGATTTAAAATTGAAGCAAATCTTCTCATTACACCTGCCTCTTGCAACTCTTGTAAAATCGTGAAAAATGTATCATAATCAATGTTGAGGTCATTGACTATATTCGCAAACGGTTCACTGACAAAATCAATGTCATATTGTGCTTTTTGAATAATTTGATGATGCAAAGGTGTTAGCTCTATATTAGTATGAACTATTTTTTTTACTTTTTCTTTCTTTTCATCTTTACCCGTTGTATTGAGCTTGACGCTAATTTTAAAAAGTTTAAGTGTTGGAAGAACTATATAGTCATCGGCCTCGGTGAGTTTTGCTAATGTTTGTATGGTTTTTTCTAATCCTAAGATTGAATCAGGGGCAACCGCCATAGTAAACCAGATGTTAAAATCATGATTTCTTTCATAATTATGAGAAACTCCCGGATGAGAGTTGATGATTTTGACAGCTTCAGAAATATTTTGTTCAGGAATTTTAAAAGCAACTAAAGATGATTTATATCCCAGACGTTTCGTGTCAAAAATAGCAGAAGTTTGTCGTATGATATTTGCTTTTTTCTCTGCTTGTAATATCTGTAAGACTTCATCTTCTGTCATATCTAACTCATCTGCAATTACCTGAAAAGGTTTTTGTACCAATGGAAATTTTTTTTGTATTCTTGAAAGTATTTCTTGTTTCATTTGTATTACTTTATTTTAATTTTCAACATAATGATTGTATCTCTCTTTATCTAAATTTAAATTGATATTTGTCAATAACTTTATGGATGTATATGATATGATTACATTATAAAAACTTAAGTAAAGGTATTTGTGTATGGCATATTTTCCCGCTTTTTTAAAACTAGATAATAGAAAAATTCTAATTGTAGGTGGTGGGAATATTGCATATGAAAAATTGGATCATCTTTTGGATTTTACAAAAGATATACATATCATTGCACAAGCATATTCTTCTGAGATGCTTCAACGAATACAAGAAGAAAATCTTCATTATGAAAAGCGTTCTTATAAAACAGGGGACATAGCTGAATTTGCCATTGTTGTTGTTGCTGTAGATTCTATAGCATTACAAGCAGAAATATTTCAAGAGTCTAAAAGGTATAACTGTCTTTGTAATGCCGTTGATTCTGTTGATTATTGCGATTTTATTTTTCCATCGTATGTAAAAAAAGATGATTTAACAATTGCCATATCAACTTCTGGCACTTCTCCTGCGATGGCGAAGCACCTACGAAGGTATTTACAAAAGATTATTCCCAATGGAATATCAGAGTTTTTAAAAGAGATGAAACAGTTACGTCAAAATTTACCTAAAGGAAAAGAGAGAATGAAAATGTTGGATGAAAAAGCAAAAAATTATATTGAAAGCTGGAGCAAATAATGAATGCAAAAAAAGGATTATTCTTAGGAATGTTGTTTGCATTTTTTGCACTAGGTTTTATAGCAATACAAAAAGCGACCCCAAATGCTAAACCGCACAGAATATATAAAGAAGTCAAAATTTACAGCCCTTATAAATTTGAAAAATCGATTGGTGGTTTGACAATTATTGATACAAGAACAGGAGTCAAAGAAAAACCAGATACTGCTGACGCTTTGTATCGTATGGATGAACTTGATAAAAAATGGGGAAAAAAGCATTTAAAAATAGTTGAAAATGATGTCGTAGTTTTAGGCGATCATAATCAAACAGTGAGCAAAATATTTATTGAAACAAAGAAAGAAAGAAGCTGGCTGAAAAAGTTTTTTGGAATTTAATGAAAAAATAGGGGGAATTCAATATGCTGCGTTTAAGCTTATTGGCAATTATTATTATGGTTGTCTGGATAGAAATACTCCCCTTTTTTATACCAAAAAAACCAAAAAAGAATTATAGTGATGAAAAGTTACGTGAAATTGCTTTAAGTAGGGGAATGCATCCTATTCCAAAAGAGTATGATAAATTCTTAAAACTCCTTGATTCAAAAGATAACCTCATTACAAAAGAGAAAGTAGCTCTAGGCAAAAAGTTATATTTTGATACGCTCCTTTCTAAAGATAGGACTATAAGTTGTAACTCTTGTCATATGTTAAGTCAAAATCCGCGTGATAACAAACAGTTTTTAGAAGATATAATGCATCCAAAAGATAAAACAGACTGTATGGTATGCCACATCAAGGATGAAAGTGGTAGCGATAGACTCTCAACAGCTATAGGAGTTGGCGGAGTAACCGCTCACAATCATTTAAATACCCCTACAATTTTAAACTCAGCCCTTGCAAAGTATAGAATGTGGGATGGTTCTCTCAGAACTTCACAAGCGGTTATTGCACCTATGATACACGGCAAATACACAATGGATTTGTCGACTAAAGAACTACAAAAAAGATTAAAAAATACTCCTTTTTATAGAGAGGAATTTAAAAAAGTTTTTGTTAATGGCATCACTTTTAAGAATGTAGTAAAAGCATTAGATGTATATCAAAAAACATTGCTTACACGAAGTTCGTATGATAGATTTTTAGATGGTAATAATTCTGCAATGAGTGAGCAAGCAAAAAGAGGCTTTCGTGATTTTATTCAACTTGGATGTAAAGGATGTCATACTGGCATAACGGTTGGAGGTCAAACAATCCAAAAATTTCCGACACGGAATTATAATCACATTATAGATGTTACAGGCATTTTTAGCAGAGAACACATAGGCCGAGAGACTGCTGCATTTGATTTTAATTTTAAGCAATATCAACGCTTTCCATTTGAAAATAAAGGCGGATTCTTGGGTAAGAATAATCAACAACTTTTTCGGGTGCCAATTTTACGTAATGTGACAAAAACATCTCCCTATTTTCATAATGGATCTGTCTTTGATTTACGCGAAGCTGTCCATATTATGGGGAAATATCAGTTGAGTATGGAATTGAGTGAGACGCAAATAGATGAAATTGTGGCATTTTTAAAATCACTTGATGGTGAAGTAGTCGAGTATAAGGAGCTGAAATGAAGATTTTATATGTAAATCTTGATATTCTTTTTATGTTTATTAGTGGTATATTGCTTATGAATTATTTTTCTATAGAATGGTCTTATTTCCGAGTGATAGAATTTCTACATGTATTTGGCTCCATTGTTGTAAGCATTCTTTTTGTGCTTCCTTTTTTATATAAACATATTTATGAAAGTATGATAAAAATGGGGCATAATAGTATAAGTGGTCTTCTTTTTGGTTTTATATTTATACTCTTGCTTATTAGTGGAACATATTTGTTCTTGATTGGTAATAAGGGCGGAGATATATATGGCATTGTATCTTACAATGTACATCTATATAGTTCTTTTTTTCTGCTACTCTTTTTGATGCTTCATCTCAAAAAATTCTTTTTTTCAAGAACATTTACAATACTGGCTTCTACTATAATTCTCTTTTTACCAAGCGATGCTTATTCACATTCGAAGCTATTGACAAATATTGTTTTTGCTGACGGTGCGAAAAGTCATCACAGTATTGATTGGACAAATTCTGTTACATGTAAAGAGTGTCATCCAAAAATATTTAAACAGTGGGCTGATTCAAATCATAGACATCTCGCCGATTCGAATCCATACTATATGGTTCTTGAAAATTTGGCTGGCATGGACAGAGGTAAAAAGTTTCGACAATGGTGCATGGGTTGTCATAATCCAAGTGCTGTGAGTATGAATCAAGAAAGAACTACGCATTTTATGGATGATAACAATATGCCTGAACCACTCTTTACAAAGGGCTCACAAAACCTTATAAATGAGTATAAAGTACATCCATATAGATTAGAGCAGGGTGTTTCCTGTATTACCTGTCATCGCATAGTGGATGCTAGACCGATGGGGAATAGTTCTTATGCATTAGATCTTACAAAAAGAAAGAAGTATTTATATGAAGATGCTTATAGTGATACAAAAGTTTGGGTAAGCCATAAGCTCATTAATGCAAATCCAAAAGTACATAAACAAGGGTATATGAAGCCTTTGTATAAAAAAAGTGAGTATTGTGCATCATGTCATAATGAATTTTTACCCCACTCTGGTAGAAAGGTCGTCTCAACATATGAACAGTGGAAAAAATCTCCTTATAATAACCCTGATAAGCCTAAAGAGCATAAAGACTGCATAGACTGTCATATGACACAGCTGAAAAATGGAAAGTTTTCTCCGCTTCATGGAAGCTCAACGCTAGGTGGTGAAAATAAAAAAGATATAAAGGTACACTATTTTGCTGGAGGAAATTATTTTCTTGCCGGTTTGAAAAATAAAGAGAATGAATCACAGTCCATACAGCTTTTAAAAACTTCTGCAAAATTAGATGTGAAAATTGATAAGGGAGTTTTACAAGTTGGTGTGAAAAATGTCGGGGCAGGGCATAAGCTTCCAACAGGAGCAGCTGATTTTAGAGAATTATGGCTAGACATAACAGTAAAAGATAAAAATCAAAAAATCATTTTTAGCAGTGGAAAGCTAGATAAAAAGGGTGATATAGAGAAAAATTCTATTATTTTTAATAAGGTATTTGGTGATAAAGATGGCAACCCTGTAGGCTTATTCTTTTGGCGATATGAAAAACTACTCAAAGATACAAGAATACCGGCAGGCAAACGAGTTGTAGAAAGATTTTCTTTGCAAAAAGCCGTGAAATATCCTTTACATGTAGATGTAAAACTCAACTTTAGAATCTATCCACAATGGGTGACAAATATTGTAAAAGCCGCTTATCCACAATTAACAGATTCACCGGTCATTACTATAGCCCATTTGGAAAAAACGTTTGATTAAAGTCTATTGAATAGAATCAAATGCGTCGTTAATAGTTTTATATTTTTGTGCTATAAATAAATAGACTGCCGCATTTAACTTTGCAAGTTTTAGATATTCCTCCGATGGATTATTGAGCTGGTTAAGTGAATCTTGCAATGTTATTTTATCCCATGATTTTTTATAATGAATTCCGTAATACTCCGGGTCTACTATTATTTCTTCTATGTTTACACCGTTTGCAATCCATAAACGACCTTTACTAAAAAGTTCAGGTGTCCCTTCATTCCCTTGAATAAGTGCAAATCTTTCATATCTATCTGCAAATATTTCAACATATTTTTTGACATAAGGTTTGTGAAAAACACCGGTAATAGCATAATGGCTGTTTGCAACATGTGGGAGCTTTTCTATAGTATTAAAGCCTGTTCTTAAGCCTAATTTATTCCTAATATCTGTGAGATTATGAAGTTTATTGCAATAGTTTTTTCTCTCAAAATAATGAATATTTGAATCAGGTGTGATATTTTCACAGATATTTTTTATAGTAATGCCATCTTTTGCAGGCTGTTTATCATCTCCCATAATGACTAAACTAAGATCTGTTGTTTTTAGTGCTTGTGCGACTAATGGGAAAATATAAGGATTCTTTGCTTTTCCATCAAATGGATAGCCCAACTCTATTGAGTCTGGTACATCTTCTTTTTGTATATATTCATCACATGCTGCTATCGCTCCACGAAACTCCTCTGTAGTTTCAGGCTTAAGCCTCCAACCAAGTAAAAATGCGGCAATTTGTTCACTTGGAACACTTTGGTTTAAAATCTGCTGCATCATGTCTTTGCTTTCTTCGAAACTTAAATCCCGATTTCCTTTTGGCCCTGTTCCTACTGCATGTATATATTTAAAAAAATCCATAAAACAATCTTTATTTTGTATTAAGTGCATTATTGAGTATCTCGTTTAATGCGCTGTTTTCTGGTTTGGTATAGAATGACTTTTTATCATAAAAAATTGTAGTAACATAACTCGTATTATTTGTGATTTTTTCTGCCAAAATTTTATTTTCTTCAAATTCCGTCATTAACCAACCATTTTTTTTGCCAACTTCTAGAATCTTACTGCGAATATTCTTCAATGTAAGAGGTTTTGTAATAGAAATAGATTTTTCGATGGAATCATTTTGTGTATGAAATGAAGTTTGTGAACATCCAATTAAAGCTAACGTAGCTATAGTAAATACTAAGCGTATTATGTGATTTTTTTTCATAACTTATCCTTTAATAAAGTTTTTAATCTAACTCATGATATAATAGAAATCATAAAGATAAATTTAATTAATAGGTTTTTTATAATGATGCATGACATAATGATTATATTAGTTTTGACATTTCCAATGTTCTTATTTACTATATATCCTGGTATTCTTGCGGGCAACTATGCCCAAAAGCATTACCATGTCAGTGAATCATTAAAAAGAGCTATAATGTTGAGCATAACATTTTTATTTGCACTGCTCTTATCTTCTCTTTTGTATTTAACATAAATTTATTTGCTAAACCAATCTAGTTCATTTCTTAGTTCAACGACTTTTCCCACTACTATGAGTGCAGGAGTTGGAATACCTTGTGCCTTTTGTACAATATCATCCAAAGTTCCTATTACTACTTTTTGTTCTTTTGTCGTTCCTCGTGATATCACAGCGCAAGGGTGGTTCTTGGGTTTCCCAATCTCTATAAGTTTGGAACTTATCTTTTTTAAATTATGTAAGCCCATTAAAAATACAATTGTATCATCATTTTTAAAGCTATTCCAATTTATTTGAGAATTTTCTTTGTTCGGGGTTTCATGACCTGTAACAACACGAAAAGATACAGCCACACCTCGACTTGTGACAGGTATACCTGCATAAGCAGGAACACTTATTGCCGAAGTTATGCCCGGTATTATTTCAAAGGCAATATCTCTTTGTTTTAGATAAGAGCCTTCTTCTGCTCCTCGACCAAAAACAAAAGGGTCTCCCCCTTTTAAACGGACGACTACTTTATGTTTGAGTGCATTTTGATATATCACTTCATTAATTTCATCCTGTGGCAAAGTATGACGACCATCTTCTTTTCCAACATATACAAATTCACAACCATCTTTTGCTATTTCCAAAATATCAGGATTGGCAAGGCGGTCATAGATAATTACATCTGCTTCTTTTATAACTCTATATGCCTTAAGCGTTAGAAGCTCAATATCACCTGGACCAGCACCAGTTAAATATACTTTACCCATTAAATACCCTTTCTCTCTTCTTCTTTCATATAACAAGATGGGTCTTCAGCCCATAAATCACCAGATATGGCATAAGCACGAGTGCGTGAGCCCCCATTACATATATCTATCACATTACAATCAGCACATATACCGCTTATATCTCTTGGATGTTCACGCAATTTTGTAAGCATCTCATTGTCTTTATCAAGCCAAATCTCACTAAAAGGACGTTCAGTCATATTTCCAATGTAAAAATGAAAAAATGGATCAGGTTTTACTCGTCCCATCCAATCAATATTTCCAAGTTTTCTTCCTGCACTATTCCCACCCCAATTTTTCAATCGTTTCGTCATTTCATCTCTAAGTTCAGGATACTTTTGGCTAAATTTTTCTAAAAAGAGGATAGCATCCATTTCCATATTTCCAGTTACTATATCAATATCTTTTCCATCACGAATATATTCAAAAGCTTTGTCTATGATAAATTCAACAAATACTCGTCTTTCTTCTTTGGAAATGTCAATTTTAAGGTTGTCAAGTCCACGGCCGGAATATACTAAATGAGAAATATAGATTTTATCAACACCAATTTTTTCGGCTAATTCAAATATGGAGTAAAAGCTCTCTTTTGTTTCGTTTGTAATTGTAAAACGAATACCTGCATTTCCTCCATGCCTTTGTATGAGAGCAATGGCCGCTAAACTTTTTTTATAGGCACCTTTTAATCCACGAAATTCATCATGAACTTCTTCAATCCCATCTATACTTATTCCAATATAATTAAATGTACTTATAATATTATCTACATTTTTTTCATCTATGTAAAGACCATTTGTTGAAAGATAGGTAATAATTCCCGCGTCTTTCATAGCTTGTGATATTTTAAAAATATCTTTTCTGATAAGGGGTTCCCCTCCTGAAAATATGACAAATCTTATACCGGCTTTTAAAAGTTCCGGTATAGAATTTATAATAAACTCTGTACTTAAAAAATCTTCAGATTTTGGGTCTGCGTAACTATAGCAGTGGTGACATGCTAAATTACATCGATTAGTGAAATTCCAGATGATGATACTTCCATCTAAAACTCTCTCTTTTTTCCCCTCAGTTACTGACTTAATAAGATTACTTAATCTAAACATAGCTGAACCTATTTTTGAGTTTTTGAATCATATAAGAATATACCTGATGACTTAGGTACAGGCCACATATACTGTTTCCACCATTTTAAAGGATTTTTATTTGACACATTGTATGCTAAAACTTCATTCGCAGTATTTACACTAAAATAAAGATGTTTTGTATCATTTGACCAACGAACATGGAGAATCCATCCTGGAAATTTAAAGGTACGAATTATTTTTAATGTTTTAGTATCTATAATTTGTACATAAGGAAATTTTTTTCCACTAAAAGTTACTGCTAACCATTTTTTATCTGGACTTAATGCTGTAAAAACAGGATTTCCTTCTACATTTATAGATGTGATGTAGTTGAATTTATGATCAAATACAAAAACTTTTTCATTTCCAACGGCAGGAATAAAGAAGTATCCCTTACTCACACTCCAAAAACCGAAATGTGGAACTTTAAGAATTCTCTCTTTTTTGCCTAATTTCAATGGAACTTTTTTATACTTCATAGTATCAAGATTAATTACGCCAATGTCTGGTGAATTAAAAAGACCTACAACATAAAGATTTTTATCAATAAGTGCATCAAATGGAACTTTTCCAATATTTGTGAATTTTTTATAAAGAACAAACTTAGGTAATTTTGCTTTTGCTTTTACATCTTTCATTACCCATATTTCATTAGTATCCATACATGCAAATACAAGATAGTTTTTGTATAATTTAATTCCAACATTCCTACTATTAGTTTTGATGCTCTGCAGCGGATTTAAATTTCTGTCTAATATTTCAACAGTTTTATTGTCATAATTTGCAACAGCCAGGAAATTTTTACCTATAATAAAACCAATGGCACTCTTACTTGTACGGTACTCTTTAAGTTTTTTCTCTGTTATAGGATTAAATTTTATTACATATCCATCACGAGTAATTACATAACCGTCTTTGCCTCGGAATTTTACAACTGCATGATTAAAATTATGCATATTTTTAATTTCATTGGTTTTGAGGTTGTGATTAATGACCGCTAAAGCTGAGTTCTCTCTCTCAACAACAAATATCTTCTCGTGTTCATCTGCTCCTACAATACTAGATATTGAAAGTAACATCAAAAATGTATATATCATTTTTCTCATTTTTTATCCTTGAATTTATATATATAATCGGTTAGTGACTCTAATTCACTGCTGTTTAAATCACTAAATGCAGGCATAGAATTTGTTTTATATCCCAAACTTTTATATGTAGCATCTGGGTCTGCTATTTGTGCCATAACTTCTGCACGACTACGTTTATTCGCTATACTCTCAAATGATGGTCCAAATGCCATGGCAGTCTCATGATGACATCCCCAACAATATTCTTGAAATAAACGTTTGCCAGCACTTTCATGTGCAAAAAGAGTGGAAGTAGATAAAACTACTGCCATACTACATAAAAATATAGTTTTCATAAATATTCCCTATAAATTATTTAAAAATTTTCTTATAAAAAGTATATTATTATACCTTATATAAGAAAAATATATGTCCTAAAAAGGACATATATAAATACTATGCACCAGGAATTTTTTCTCTGTGTTCAACAGAATAAGTAAAAGTTGGTGTAGTGAAGTTGTACATATATTTTATAAATCTACCAGTTTTAGCATTGTAGATTCCAATACGACCTGTAGTCCATTCACTAATTGTTGTCCATC
>JALUXS010000119.1 GCA_027013185.1 Sulfurimonas sp. | reverse complement strand
TGTTTTTCGGTAATTATCCATCACGCTGCCGTCCGCATCAATAACAACAAGCGAATTAAAATACTCCTCTTTGGCTTTTTCAAAATAACTCACTAACAGCACTACATGTAACTCTTTTGCCAAGTTTGAAAAATGTTGTAGCAGTTCGTTGTTTTTCAAAGGTTTTGCCCACGCAAAATATTTTTCATCCATATCTTTACAAAAGTAAAGTGTCTCAAAAAGTTCAGGTAAAAGTATGATATTTGCACCACTCTTTGCAGCCTCACGAACAAACATCTCAGCCTTTGCAATATTTGCTTTTTTATCTTCACTCATACTCATCTGAATTGCAGCTACTTTTACAATATTACTTTGCTTAAACATTTATTGCAACCTTGTTTCGTCCGCTTTCTTTAGCAATGTAAAGTGCTTTGTCTGCATTATTAATGACATCTTCAATATCAGAGAATTTGTTACTATCTGCTGTTGCTACCCCTAAACTGATAGTAAAACAAAGTTCTTTCTCATCTGCAATAACTACACGAAGATTTTCTACTCTTTTTCTTAATTTTTCAGCAATAACCATTGCACCGTCTTGCTCTGTTTGAGGAAGTAAAATAACAAACTCCTCTCCTCCCCATCGGCTCACTATATCACTCTCTCGTTTATCATATTTGAGCACTTTCGCTAGTGCAATAATTACTTCATCACCTATTGTATGCCCATAAGTATCGTTAATACGTTTAAACTTATCAATATCAACCATAATGACAGAATAGACAAGCCCGCTGCGTTTGGCAAGTTTGACAACAGTCGTTGCTAGTTCACCAAAATATCGACGATTGTAAAGATGAGTCATCGGGTCAGTTGAAGCGAGTCGCTCTAACTCTTTACGATAATAGACCTCTTTTGTGATGTCAATAAACGACCAAAGTATCAAAAGTTCTTGAGGATTTTTATTGATAGGGTTTCCCTCAAGTTTTACCCAAAAAAGTGTGCCGTCTTTTTTCTTGTACTCTAACTCTTCACTTTTTATGATGCCTTCTTTTGTTTGTACAAAATATTGACGATACTCTTCAAATTTTTCTATACTAGGTGTCAGTGTCGCTGTTTGTTTGCCTAAAATCTCATCACTACTATATCCAAAGAGTTTGGTAAATTTTTTATTGACTCGTACAATCACTCTGTCTTTATTGACCACCATCTGTGGAATTGCATTGAGTTCAAAGAGCAAATTATCATCAAATATAATCTCTTCATAAGCTTTGATTTCACTTTTTGAAAGCTCTATTTTCATCATAATTCCTTTATACTCATAGCAATACTCACTCCCACTAAAACAGACGCTATGAAAAATTTTAAAAGTTTTTCGTTACTTATTTTTTTTGTAATTGCATGAGCTGTTATACCACCAAGCATAGCGGCAATACCTACAATACCAAGCAAAACCCAATCCATTTGTACAAATGTTACATAGCTAGCAAACCCACTAAAACTTACAAAGGGAATAAGGACACTTGTCAAAGATATACTTTTTTTTGTATCAATCCCCAGCAACATAAACAAGGGAAGAGAAACAGCACCTCCACCTACACCAAGCAGCCCACCTATAAAAGCGATAAAAGATATTATGCTACCAATAAGAAAACGGGAATGTTGCTGTTTTGATGTTTGATAATGTAAGTGTGTAAACATCATTACAACACTTAAAAATATAAATAACAGGAGCAGAATTTGTACAACATTTTTCGAGATAAATACTGTAGTATGTGCCCCAAGGTAAGCGAACACAATGCTCACTATTAAATACGGTAATATCTCAACAAACGAAAGCACACCGCTTTTTAAATTTTTTATGGTTATGGAGAGTGTTGTAATACCATTAACAAAAAGCCCTACAGCTTTTGCGAAGTTAAACTCCACGCCAAGCAGACTTAGTGCCGGAATAAGTACAAGTGATGAACCAAGCCCTATCACTCCAAAAAGTGTAGAGAAGACAAATGTTAAACTGAAATAAAGGAGATAATCCACGACGATTCTATTTGCGTTTACTTATATAGTCCAATAATACTTCACTTGCACCTATCACACCGCTTGATGCAGCATGTTTGACGATACGAATCAAAGAGATAAGCTCTTCATTACTAATACCGACATCATCGCTGAGTCTTGCAAATGCACTCGTACAGGCATCATCTTTGAGTGCCAAAGAGGCTGCAAGAAAAACAAGTACAGATGTTTTCATATCTAACGCGTTATCTTCGCTTTTTATACTTTGATTACAACTAAGACCATGGTCAACTAAAAGTGAAGGAGCCGTTTTATGTGCCTGTTTCATCGCAGGAGACATATACTTCTCTCCTATTGCATCTTTCATCATTTGATAGACTTCATCTGCTGTTGGTTTTTTCATAATTTTTCCTTTATAAAATCTTGTGCCGGTACAGAAAAACAATAGCCTTGTGAAAACTCTATACCTGTCTCTTTAACAACTTTTTGGATTGCTTCATTTTCTACAAATTCAGCGACAACATCTATATTCATTGAAGAGGCAAATTCACTAATTGCTTTGACAATTTTATAACTTTTTTCACTTTCATCTAGGTTTTTAATATATTTTCCATCTATTTTAATGAAATCTACATCGAGTTCGCTAATACGTTCAAAGTTTGAGTATTCCACACCAAAATCATCAATAGAGAGTTTAAATCCAGCCTCTTTAAGCTCTTTTAGCTGAATAATGCTGTTTTTTGCTCCGGATGCACTCACCCCTTCAAGAATTTCTAAAATAATCTGTTCTGGCTTGAGATGGTAAAAAGCCAATTTTTCTAGCAAATACCCTTTGAGATTTTTACTATGCAGGTCATCTTCTGTGATATTTATGGAGATTGCTATATTATCTGCCTGTTGGGTGAGATATGCAAAACTTTTATCTATCATGATTTTTGTGATTTCAGTAAGAAATCCACTATTTTTAGCAATTTCAATAAAATAATAAGGTGAATAAATTTTACCATCAACTTCAAGACGGGCTAAAGCTTCATATTTAATAATTTCACCTGTTTTATTGTTACGAATTCCTTGAAAATAGGGAATAATCCGTGCATCTTGCTGTGCAAATATTGCATCATAAAGGTATGCATTGAATTTTATAAACTCATTATTTACATCTTGTTCTTTGTAATAAATATATGGTTTATATGGCTCACATTTTGCCTGTTTAATACCAAGACTTAATTTTCTCAAAGGATCATGCTCTGAGCCATATACCACTGAAAAACTAAATGAAATTCTAATGCTAATATCACCTTTACTTACATGTAAAGGATCATCATTAAAATGGTGATTTATGTCTGCTATATCATCACTGACTTCATCTGATATAAAAATAAATTCATCAGAATCAATTCGGTAAATTTTTCTCTCTAAAATTGTTTCTAATCTAATAACACTCAATTTTAATATTTTATCACCTATACTAAAACCATAGGTGGCATTAATTTGGCTAAAATTTTTAATGTTGAGCATTACAAGCTCTTTACCTTTATAAAGTGCATCATCTGCTAAAAATTTCGCTTTTGAATAGCATTGGACAAGGTTGTCATGATAGATTAAAGAGAAATTTTTATCTGTCTCTTCTTTGACTCTTTTACTTAAAGAATCTATTAAATTTCGATTTACAAAATTTACTTTAAACCCAAAAAATGCCATAAGAAGAAAAAGTATGCCCATAAGAGCAGTAAGCAGTTGAAGTAAAATTTCTTTAACTTCAAGATGTTGCTTATCTTTGATAAATACAAAATAATGTCCTATAACATCATTATTTACACCAAACATATCAACTTTTGTTACAAAATAATGATGAATGAAACTGTTCAAATTTGTTTCATGATTTTCTTCATCTCTTATGAAGTAGTTTATACCCTTTTCTTCTAAGATTTTTTTAACATCTTTATTAAGATTCAGTGTTGAAATATTATAACCATCAATAAAAACTTTTGAAAATGGATGACTCAACTGCTTTGTAAATTCTTTTTCAATAACTAAAGCGGAGTAAATTTCATCTTCCCTCAAGCCTCTAGCAATAGAATTGAAATGGTTAATGACCTCTACAACACCTAAAAACTTATGTTTTTTATCATAAATAGGCATTATGCCTTTAAAAGTAATGTCAAATAATCCTACACTTATAAAACTTGTAGAATGAGGGTTTTTATAGAGTGCCTTTAAATCAGCTCTATGATTGAGAATATTTTCTCCTACAAGTTTGCTATTTTTATCTACCCACGACAAATATCTATTAACACCATTTTCATCGACAACATGAAGCCATAGATGCTTATATGCCTTAAATTTATTGACCAAACTAAATACATTACCATCATAGAGTTTTTCATACTCTTTGTTTTTCATAATATCAATGAGTTTTTTATCAATTGCTAATCTTTGAGCAATACTAAATGTAGTCAATTTTTTTGTATGAATGAGGAGTTGCACTTCATTATGAATTGCATTTACATAGTTAGTTTCACTCTTTTGTATATATTGTGTTTGAATATAGAAGTAAGCAATAAAAGAGAGTAGAAAAAGTAGTACGAAAAGAGTTAAAATTTTAGGGAGTTTCATTACATAATTAATTATTTTCATTCATCCTCCCCTTTTTCTTCAGTAAATTGTATCACTTATATTATAAAGCATTTATTAATTACTTTTCTCTGTAATACTGAAAAAATATGGAGAATACTCTTTAAATGCAGCTACTTTTACAACTACCCTCTGCCGGTTACTTCTAAAAGATGATAACCAAATTGTGTTTGAATCGGTCCATATACCACGCCGACATCACCGCTAAATACTGCCTTATCAAATTCAGGTACCATTTGTCCTGGACCAAATTGCCCTAAATCTCCACCATTTCTTGATGAAGGACATGTTGAATTTGCTTTTGCCACCTCAGAGAAATCCGCTCCGTTTTCTATTTCTGTTTTTAATTCATTACACTTTTCTTCACTATCTACAAGTATATGTCTCGCTGTTGCCCATGCCATATTTATTCCTTAATTTTATTTTACAAAATTTTACTCTATTTTTACTTATGATTTACAATAGTTATAACTTACATGTAGAAAATATTTGTGTTTTTCGCAAGCAAGGTTTTAACCTTGCCTTTTAGGCTTTTAAAACATGAAACCAGGGTTGCAAAAAATATACCCATATTATAAAACTACAATTAAATTATCATACTGTTATTAACTACTTTTACCTATAATGCTAAAAAAATATGGAGAGAAAATATGAAAAATATCCTTTTAGCCCTTCTTGTAGCATTTACATTTATTGGCTGTAACTCAAAATCAGATGAAAATAAAAACATAGTGCCAAAACTTGTTGTTGGAAAAAGTTTGGCAGATTTACACTTAAAAGACCAGTTTGGTAAAGAACACTCTTTAAATGCAGATACTTACAAAGTAATTTTTGCTTTTGCCAAAGCACCGGCACATACATGTAATGATTTTTTTAATACACAAAAACCGACATACCTGCAAGAGCATCATGTACAGTTTGTAGCAGATGTGAGTGCGGCACCTTCACTTATTAGAAGTTTATTTATTATGCCGGGACTCAAAAAGTTTAAACACATAGTATTACTTTTAGATGATAAAAACCTTGCAGCACCTTATAGAAAAGGTATTGACACGACAAAAATTGTTATTGTCACTCTCTTAAATAAAAAGATCACAGATATCAAAACAATCACTACGACAAAAGAACTAAAAAAAGCTGTCGAGGATGATTCAGCTATGTCATACATTGCCCCTGTCATTAATAAAGTAATGGACAGTGTAGATAAAGCTACAAAATAGACGCTATAGACTCAAAAATATAATCAGGTGTAATTCCAAAAGATAAATCTATTTTGGAAAACTTCCCTGTTTTTACAAGAGCCGCTTTGATGCCGGCTTCTTGTGCTCCTTTAATATCACTCTCTATATCATCCCCTATCATAACACATACATCCGGCTTTACATGTAAACTTGCACAGGCCAAATGATAAAATTCTGCACTCGGTTTTCCAATAAGTGATGCTTTTTGTCCGCTAGCATACTCAAGAGCACTCACAAAACAGCCGGCATCCATACTCAGTTCGTTATCGGTATCTTTAAAATACCTATTTTTTGCAATCGCAAGCAATGAAGCACCATCCATAAGTTTACGAAATGCAGAGTTTAGATTTTTATAAGAAAAATTTTCCTGAGCATCACCAACAACAATATATTTTTTATCATAGTATTTTAACTCATCAAAAAAAGAAAGAGCATCATCTGTAAGTAAAAATTCTGCATAACTCTTCTCTTGTTGCAAAAACATTTTTGTAACATCAAGAGCTGTTATGATTTCATCACTTGTAATGTCAAAACCCATTTTTTGCAATTTTTCAACAACCTGTGTAGAAGTTTTCTGAGTTGTATTTGTCAAAAAACGGACAGAGTAATATTTCTTCATCTCTTTTACTGCTTCAACAGCACCTTGTATAGGCTCATCACCTACATATAATACACCGCCAATATCGCATAATACTGCTTTTATAGATTTATCAAACATAACTTCTCCTATTATATTCAGTCACTAAAGCTTTGCCTAACGGCAAGAGAAACCATTTTGGCTTCTTAAAAAATTGAAACTTCTATTTCTGTTGTAAAAAGCACTAAGGCTTTTATTTTAATTCTAATAGTACCGTATCTCTTCTTGTAACATCAACACGTCTGCAGGCATTCTCAAATGCTCCGCCTTCGCCTATCAAAATACACTTATGTTTTGCTCGTGTAATGGCCGTATAAATTAACTTTGTATTGTGCATAATGTAGTGTGTAAAACTCATAGGAATAACAACAATGTCATACTCCATACCCTGCACTTTATGAATAGTAAGTGCATACGAAAGCATCAAATGCGATTTCAACTCTTCATATTCATAGCGTACTATCACATCTTCATTGGGGTAAAAGACAAAAACCTGTTCTTCCTCCTCATCTATCTTAAAAAGAAGCCCGCTCATTCCGTTAAAAATTCTTCGCTCACATGACTCTTCGCCCTCTTTAAAACCCTCTGTACTCCATGAAGTCATATTTTCATTTTTAGTATGCACTACTTTATCCATCAGACGAAATTCCAATTCTCCGCGTTTTACACACTTTTTCGGATTAGGATTGCAATATTCTTGCAGCACTTTATTAAGATTTGTTGTTCCTAAAATGCCACCTTTCATAGGAGTAATCACCTGAAAATAGTTCAAATACTCTTTAATCTGCTTATTGTTAAGTCGATATCTTGCTTTTTCAATTGAGTCAACGACCTTATGGATTATTTCAACTATTATTTGTCTAGAATTCTCTTCTCTAAGGTTTTTAAGCTCATCCGCTGAGAGCTGATTTTTCAGGGCATAATAATTTTGTATGCTAACATCAATAAACTCAAAATCTTCATACTTTTGCCTATACTGGGGAAGCTCTGCCTGACGGATTTGATTTGCTATAAGCGTAATCGCCTGATCTTCACTTTGCCTATATATTTGTGTCAATTTTACCGTAGGAGCAAGGTCTAGTGCCAAAACATCACTGAGCACATTTCCCGCACCAATTGGAGGAAGTTGTGCATCATCACCGACAATAATCACAATCGCTTTTTTTGAAATTTTACGCATTAGCCTTGCAAACAAAGAAGAGTTAATCATAGAAGCTTCATCAATCAGCACCACAGCATAAGGAAATATATCATTTTGTTCATGTTTAACTAAAAGTGATTGAATCGTTGCACTTTCATAACCCGTTGTATCACTAATTCTTTGAGAAGCTATGCCACTTAATGCACAGGTTATAATCTCTTTTGTATCATAACGGGTATTGAGCAGTTCAAGAATTGTTTTTGATGTGGTACTCTTTCCTGTTCCTGCATAACCAACCAAAAAAAGAAGTGATGCCCCATTGTTTATCATTTCAACGGCATATTTTTGCTGTTCACCAAGCTTTAAAGAACTCTCTGCTAAAAATTCATCTAAATTTTTAACAAATCCGCCGCTATTAAGTTTTGCACGTGCCGAAAAATCATCAAATAAAAACTTCTCAGCATCATACAGCCTAGCAGGGGAAACCCGCTCATTTTTCATAATTACTATACTTTGTTCAGCAACTCTTTCAATCAAAGCTGCCTCATAAAGATTTTGCATATTTACAAACCCAAGAAGCTCATCAAGACCACTAAAAAGCACCTCTTTTGCTATGCAAGAGTTCCCCTGTGCTTCACAATAATTTAAAAGCACATAATCCATAGCCGAACTAATACGCTTTTCATTTTCTACTTCTATACCCATTTTCAGTGCGAGTTCATCAGCACGCTTAAAACCTATAGAATTAATATTTGTCAGTATATAAGGGTTGTCTTTGATTTTTGTGCAGGGTTCATCCACATCTTTCATCGCTGTTGCAATGGTAGTCAAAAGTGCCGGAGTCACATCATATGGTGTTAAAAATTCACCAAGACGACGCATTGAGCGAAACTGTTTCCAAGAAGCCTGAATTTTTTTCAGACGCTTCTCTTTTATGCCTTTAAAATCAAGTAGTTTTTTAATGTCATTATCGAGAATATTGACAAGTTCTTCTGCACCAAAATGTTCTATCAACTCAGCTGAGAGTTTTTTTGTAAAACCTTTTATGATTTTATTTAGAAAGAAAAAAAGCTCATTTTGATTCACTTTAAGTGTCTCAAACTTAAAAGTTTTCCCATACTTTTTATGTTCAACCCATTCACCCTCAAGTGTAATAGCCGAGCCTTTAATATTTTGAACATCACTCTCAAAATAAGTACCGCTAATTTTTTCACCACTTTTTAAAACAGCAATGAAAAACCCCTCAGACTCAAAAAGAATTCTGTCTATCTGTCCTATGAGTGTCATATATTATCTTTTGGAGTATAAATATAATCTTTGACATAACTAGCATTTAACCAAAAACAATGTTTTGTATATTCTGTATTACCTGTTAAAATATCATGAATAGGTAATACAGAAGTGTCCTGAGAATTTCTTGCATGAGGACGAACATGTGCTACATAACTAAATTTTTTATTTGGAAAATTTGTATAACGGATTTGTTTTTTGTTTTTATCTTCTTTGATATATTTAACAATTTTTCCACTCTGCACTACATTTCTAGTTTTATTCCAAACTTTTTCAACCTCTAGTATCTCTTTATAAGGCATATTCCAAAATTTTACTTTTTTTAAAACTAAAATTTCACCTTCAAATTGAAAAAATACAAAGAAAAATTTCTGTTCTAAAAGAGCTTTCATGGTTGAAGTATCCCATATTTCTTGAACAAGTTCCCTGTACTCAAATTTTGGAAATGAAATATCCTCTTTTGGGATGCCATTTTGTTTCAGCCGAACAGTCTTTACAATAATGTCCGCTTTTGCAAATTCTTCTATCTCCTTTTCTAAAGATATTCCTAAAATAGCTTTTGTAATATTTGCATAAAAATTTTTTGATTGTTGATTGAGTTTTAATGAAAGTTGTTCTGTAATGTCATCAATACTTTTATTGTAATATTGATAGAATTTTGACAAAACAAGTTCTTCAATAGTTTGCTTTTGTACGGCTTGAAGAGAAGGAATTAATTTTCCATACTCCAATTGCTTTTTTGAGATTGTTGCAATAATATGATTCATATATCCTTGTTTTAGTGAATAAGCTCTTTGTTTTGCTTTTTCCTTACTATAAGGTTGTTCTCGAAAATTCCCACCTTTTGCACCTTTAGTACATGCCGCTAAATAAAAAGTGTCTCCCTCTGAAAGTTCATGCGCTTTTCCCTCTAGAATTTTAGCTTGAATTATTTGCCAATCTTTTTTAATTATTTCTAAGTCAAGTTCTGGAAAATTCCATATATTTACAAATTTAATTACATAATCAAAAAGACTTTTCTCTTTTTCATATAAATAAAATAGTAAAAGTAAATGAGCATTTTTTTTCCAAAATGAGCTATTATAAAAATTTTGATTAACAACTTCCATATAGTTAATTATATTTAGAACTAAACGTTCTTTTGCACGATATGTATTATTTTTAAGCTTTTTGAGTGGTGTTACTTTTAATTCTAACCCTGCTTCTACAAAATCAGCTTGTGCATCAGAATTTGGTTCATATAAAAAATAAAGTTTTTCTATAAATTTACCAAATCCACCCTTGTCTCTTTTATTTTCTAATTCTTGGATATCACAACAGTTACCAAGTGACTTTCCTTGCAATTTCTTTCCAAATGCTAAAATAGATTCTTGAGAATAAATATCATAAGGTAATTCATGCATTTATATCTCTTTCAATAACTCAAAAGCTAATTTTTCAACTACACCGACAACCAAAGCATTACCCATCAAAAAAGCTCTTTTTGAAGCACTTACACCAAAAGTGTGATTATCAGGAAACATGTTCAATCTTTCAAGTTCAACCGGTGTTAATCTTCTATACCTTCCATTAATACAAACAACATGTTTAAAACGTGAAGCACTAGCTCCTCCCTCCCCAGTAATAATAGTTCTAGAAGGCTTATGCAAACAATCTGGAAAACTCATTTTCCCTTCACTATAAGTGTATTTATGACCTGTTGTCTTATTAATCCGTTCAATAGATTTTGAGCCTTTATGAAATTTCCATTTTTCTAAAGCATTCTCATCAATATAAAATTCTTTACCAATTTCGTTTTCATCTTGTAGGATATCCCCAAGTGTAATAATATTACCACCAAAATCTGCTTCATATTTTGTCGTATAATATTGACCATTAATCATATATCCAGCTTCTAAAAAAGCATTATTTTTCGGTGTTTTTTTATTGAAATTTTCTGTAATATCAACCAAATTATCATTAAGAGTAGCGGAAATAATATCTTCTTTTTTTATCTTTTTTATAGGGAATGCCTTTGCAAACAAGCCTGTCGTTTCTAAAATTTTATATATTTCATTCTGTCTAAGATTGTTATATAGCTTTGTTCCTGCTTTGTATGCCATTATGAAAACCCGTTTTCTTCTTTGGGGCATACCATATTCACTAGCATTAATGACACGCCATTCCACGGCATAGCCTAAAGAATTCAAAGAAGATAAAATAATCGCAAAATCCCTTCCTCTTTGAGAAGCGGGAGATTTTAAAAGTCTGTCTACATTTTCCAGCATTAGATATTTTGGTGCATCATCAGCTTTTTGCTCTAAAATCCTATAAATTTCCCACCAAAGTACCCCTTTTTTTCCAATAATTCCATGAGAATTTTTCAATGTACTTGCCACAGAATAATCTTGGCAGGGAAAGCCTCCAACAAGTAACTCATGCTTCGGAATAATATCTGCATCTACACAAGATATATCTTCATTGCAATGATTTTCATAACCAAATCTCTCACAATATATGTCTGAAGCATGCTGCATTTTTGTGGAAGGTTCCCATTGATTACTCCACACTACTTCATATGTTTTATTCTCATGTTTGGCAGATTCAACACCCAATCTAAACCCACCGACACCGGCAAAAAGTTCAACTGTTCTAATTCTATTTAATTTTGGCACTTTCATTTTGAACTCCGAGTAATTTAATGAAATTATAATGCCTATTTTTTTTCAAATCTAACAAATATATGACAGTTTGCAATACTATTTCGTCACTATCGCAAAACTCTGCTCTAAAATTTCTGTATGCTTTTTAATAAATGCATTCAAATCTTTGAGTTTTAATTTCTTGATTTTTTTCAACTCTTGTTCAGAATGATTAAGAGGAAATCCTTTATAATAGTCCATAAAAGTGCGTTGGAGTCTTTGGCTCATTGTCTCTACTCTTAGCGGTTCGCTTCCGAGTAAAAATTTCTTTGTCTGATCAAGTTCATCTTCTGTAACGCCGTCTTTTACAAATTTTGAAATGACTTGAATAACTGTTTTCTTCGCTTCATCCATAGTCTCAATCTTTGTTTGTAAATAGCCAGTCAAATAAGAGCTTGATTTACTTACATGTACATGGGCATACGCAGAATAGGCAAGCCCACGTTTTACGCGAATTTCTTCCATTAAACGACTACCAAAACCACCTGTTCCAAGTATAAAAGTTGCCACTCTGGCTTTATAATAATCTGCATCATTTACAGCCATATTATAGGGTGAACCAAAATAAATATATGCCTGCTTTGTATCTCTTTTTAAGATGCTATCTTTTGGTTTATCGTTAGCCGTGAAATGTTCTAATGGCTCACTTTTTCCCTTTGGAAGCGTATTTAGAACCTTTGCAATATTTTTCTTCACCATAGCAAGATTAGCATCCCCGCCAACAACTACTATAGCACGAGAAAGAACCAAATGCTCTTTTATAAAAGCTTTTACATCATCAAGAGTAATGCTTTTTACACTCTGTACTGTGCCGGATGAGGGCTGAGCCAAAGGTGTGTTAGAAAACAACAACTTTTTCAATTCATTAGAAGCCACATAATCAAAATCATTCTCTTTACGACTGAGCGAGCCTATCGTCATTGTTTGTACCTTGCTAAGTGATGAATCACTATAGTTCGGATCTTGTAAAAGCTGGCTCAAAAATTTACTTGCATTAGCAAATTCATCTTTGAGCGAACTTGTCTCAAGTACAAAAGTTTCTGTTCCTGTACTTGCTGAAATATGAATAGCACGAGACTCAAGCTTATCAGCAAAGCCGTTTGAACCTAATTTTTTTGTACCTTCATTTAAAATTTTTGCACAAAATTTTGCAAGACCTGCTTTTTTTGTATCAGTTATGCTTCCACTATTTGTAAAAACGATTTGTGTATTAACAAGAGGAAGTCTTGCGTCTTGTTCAAATATAAGAGGAACTTTGATTCCCTTAATTTCAATACTATCTATTTGTGCTGCCATTATAATTTGTCCTATCATTAAAAGTGCTAATGCTATTTTTTTCATTTATTTAAATATCTCTAATGTTTCATATGCTGTATTTCTTACAGCTGGTGTTTCACCTATATCTCTTATAAGGTGTACCATTTCATCTTTTGCCATGTGATACGCGGCACCTGCAGAGCTTACGACATTCTCTTCCATCATTGTAGAACCCAAATCATTTGCTCCAAAACGCAGTGCCATCTGACCAATATAAGGTCCTTGTGTCACCCATGAGCTTTGAATATTTGGCACATTGTCAAGATAAAGTCTTGCCACTGCCAAAAGTCTCAGGTAACGATTGGATGAAGGTTTTTCCATATCTGGAATTTGTGCTAAAAGCTCTGTATTTTTCCCTTGAAAACTCCACATAATAAAAGCACGAAAACCGCCTGTTTCATCCTGCAAGTTTCTCACCATATCAAAATGGTCTATGATGTCCTCATCACTTTCAACCGTACCATACATCATAGTTGCCGTTGACATAATATCAAGCTTGTGTGCCTGACGATGGACATCTACCCATACTTCAGAATCTATTTTTTTGGGTGCAATAATATCACGCACCTTGTCTGAGAGTATTTCAGCTCCCGCACCCGGTATGGAAGCCAAACCTTTTGCTTTTAGACGCGTTAAAACTTCTTGAATACTGATACGCGAAACTTTGGCTATAAAATCCAACTCAATAGAGCTAAATCCGTGAATGGTAATTGTCGGATATTTTTGGTGAATATGCTCCACCAAGTCTTCATACCACTCAATTTTGAGTTTTGGATGCACACCGCCTTGAAAAAGTATCTGTGTACCACCAATTTCAAGGAGCTCATCTATTTTTGCATCTATTTCATCAAATGTTAAAACATAAGCATCTGCATCTTTTTCATGCCTGTAAAATGCACAAAACTTACAATCAACCCAACAAATGTTTGTATAGTTAATATTTCTATCTATAACAAAAGTTGTAATGCCTTTTGGGTGCAGTTCTTTCTTTCGTTGTGTCGCCATACGACCTAGTTCTTTTAAATCAGCATTTTTAATTAAATCTAATGCTTCTTCTTTTGTTAATCTACTCATTGTATCGCTTTATTTGTTATATTATTAAGAGCATTGTTTATTTTCAATATCATCTTCTTTTTAAGCAGAGGATGCTCTTCTTTGAGCCAACTTCCATTTCTGTACGCAACCTTTACCTTTTTATCTGCATCTTTATAAACAAGAATTTTCATAGGCAAATCAAGTCCTGTTAAAATATCCAGATGCATAAGTCTTGTTCCCATTTTAGGGTTGCCAAATATTAGCAGTTTTGCCTTTCTCATCTTCATACCAACATTTTTGGCATTTGCCTGATGATTGACAACCGTAAATACTTTCAGCCCTTTTTTTGTCACTATATTCTTTATCTTTAACACAGTCTTATTCACACTGTTCGCACTCTCTTTTATGACAATGCCGCTCGAGAAAAGAGCAGCACTCAAAAGCATCATTAGTAAAATTTTTTTTATCATTTCCAACCTCTATTTTTAGAACTTATAGATTTCTTTTTTATAAAGAGTCTATAAAAAATATATAAGAAGAACATTCCAACAAACACACCAATCAGGATTTGTACCCAAGCACCTAACAATACTATTTTATGCAATATTGTCTGATGTTCTTTGTTAGTTATGTTTACATTTGCCATCTCAGCAATATGAACCATAGTAGAAACTGCCAAATCTCCTTTTGGAATATCTTGATGACATGAGAGACAAACACCGCGTCTATCTAGCTTACTTCTTTGTTCATTTGAAAGTGCTGTTGCCAAATTCCAATGATTGTCCACAGTTTGTAAAAGTGTTCCATTTTCATCTACATAACGACTCCAGTCAATGCCAAAATTATCTATTTTCGGCTTTTGCACTGTAAATTTATTAGGTATCATTCGACCATCTGCAGTTTTGAGCCCGACATTCCAATCTTTAAGTTGAGAGCTAAAAACTTTTCCGCCTTCTATACCGTAGCCCATAGCTTTTGGATTTGAATGACAACTCTCACAACTTCGTGCCTCTTTTTGCACGGTATGTGAATGTACTGCCGCCATTACAATACCCGGCAGTTTTTTCTTAGAACCCGGATGTTTATAATCAGGCATCATATAAACATGATTTTGTTGCACCGCTTTACCATCTTTTCCAATCACCGTAATCACCACCTGACAACCTGGCATTGCAGGAGAAATTCTCCCCTCACCATTTTGTACAAGAGGTGGATCTTCCCAACGTAAATAACTTCTTGTTTCTGTTACTTTTCCTGCAATAAGATGATCTTTTAATGTCCCTCTCATCTGTGCTGTTGTGCCATGCAAATCATGGTCATGTGCAGAAGCGAGCCAATCAACACTTTTTTTACCCTTAGAATAATCGACTTTAACATGACAACCATAACATTGTGGCACCCATGTATCATGACAAGTATAGCACTCCATTTTGTCATTATGTGCTGTAATTGTATCCATCGCCAAAAGACCTTTTTTCGAGATTTTCTTCTCTTTTTTCAGCTCTTTTAATGGTTTTAATTTTAGATCTTTTCCACTTGCAAGATGAACAATAACTTCATCACCTTTTCGCACAACATTTTTATATGCATTTCCACGAGCAGTTAACAAATACCCATCCTGTGGTTTATAGTGTGTGCCTTTCATTAAATACTTCGCAAGTGTTTTACTTACACCTCTTGCTTTACCTTGTGCAGGTTTCGTGTCAAACTCATCACCGTAGCCCAATGGAAGCTCCCACGGATACTTTTTCGTTGTTCCATGGCAGTCTTGACACTCTATCTCTACAGGAGCTAATGTCGCTCCGCTGATAAATCCATCGCCATGCAAATCACGAGTTGTATGACAATCTTGACACAACATTCCATATTTTCTATGCACGTCTTCTTTTAAATGAATATAATGTTTTGTATGCAGTTTTGGCTGAGCATTACCAAATTTATCAAATGTAGGGTCATAATTTGTCTCCATTAAACCTTCGTAACTCACACCAATTCTTTTTCCACGATTATGACAAGTAGAACATGTTTTAGTAGGAATACCTGTATAATTTATATCATTTACATGTACGACAGAATCACGTGATGCCTGAATTTCATGGACTAAAAGATGTCCGGCTTTATTATGAGGAATAGTTTTATCACCACCTTCATACAAACCATTATTAGAGTATGGAATATGACACGATGCACATCCAATACCTCTATAATCACCTCGTTTTTGTCTCCCTTTTCCACCTGTATGACAACGTAAACACTGATTTCTAAGGTATGTATATGCTGCAAGTTCTGGATGTGTGGTCGCTTCCTCAGCAGTGGGAGCTTTTGGTATCTCTTTATTTGCTTTTGGATAGACTTGAGGATTGAGTTTTGCCAGTTTTTGCATATATTCTTGATATACTTTTGTTCCAAGTCTGGCATGCGGATCTGATGGATTTTTCACGTCATAATTAGCCATATTATGCTTATAGCCTTCTAATCCGCCAAAACTGTAAAGTACACCGTGAATTTTTCCCTGCTCTGTCATCATTAATGAATTCATTTGAGCCGCAACTTGTTCTTTATGACACATTCCACAAGTATTTTGGTTTATCCAAGGGCTTCCCGGTGCAGGATAAAACTCTTTTGGACCTTCATGATTTAAAAAGTAATGCAGTGTTCCCTTATGGGCTTTGCTTTTATGTTTTGTCGCCGGATTTCCTCCATGACAAATAATACAGCTGTTTTGTGGGTACCCTGCTTCACTTGCTTTTTTTGCAATTGCTTTTGCCATACCGGTAGCTGGCTGGCGAATATGTTCTATGCCTCCATGGCACAGCAGACAATTGTTTGTTTTATGATAATTCACCGAAGCATACAGGCTTATAAACCCAAACGCAAGTAAAAAGAGTACCTTTTGCATTATTTATCTTTAGCTATTGCGTCTAAAACACCGTTAATAAACTTTGGAGATTGTTCTGTTCCAAAAGCTTTGGTGATTTCTACCGCTTCATTAATAACTACCGCAGAATCAAGTTCACTAAAAAGGATTTCATAGGCAGCAAGTCTAAGCGTAGCCCGTTCTATAGAGCCTAAACGTTCAAAATCCCAATCTTTGAGATGCTCACTAATTGCTTTGTCTACTTCTTCAATATGCTGCATTACACCTTCATAAAGTCCTAATGCAAAATCTTTTTGCTTATTACGGATTTTTTTCTCTTCAAGGATTTCATTAGAGTGCTCAGAAGTGTTTCCATTTCCCAAGTCATATGCGTACAAAAGGCTTACTACAGCCATACGTGCTTGTTGTCTAGTAGCCATAATTACAGTACCTCGTATAAATCTAACATTTCAATAATAACGCCCATTGCTTCAAAACCTTTGTTTCCAGCTTTTGTTCCGGCTCGCTCTATAGCTTGTTCAATAGTATCTGTTGTTAAAAGTCCAAAAGAAACTGGTTTTTGATATTTTAAGCTCATACTCGAAATTCCTTTTGTAGCTTCAGCCGCAACATAATCAAAGTGAGGTGTTGAACCACGAATAACTGCACCTAAAGCACAAACAGCATCATATTTTCCACTAGCAAGAAGTTGGTCAATTATCATAGGAAGTTCAAAAGCACCAGGGACTAAAACATGTGTCAAATCTTCACTATTTCCTCCATGACGGTCAAATGCATCTTTTGCACCTTCTACTAATCTATCTACTATAAAATGATTCCATCTTGTACTTACTATAGCAATTTTTTTGCCTTCTATTACTCTTAATTTACCTTCAATTAAGTTCATATGTTTTTCCTTTTATTTATTTTATTTCTTGGATTTTTTTAATTTTTTCTATCAAATTTTCTAATTCATCTAATTTTACCATATTTGGACCATCGCTCAAAGCTATACTTGGGTCAAAATGTGTTTCAAAGAAAAATCCATCTACACCAACGGCTGCTGCCGCACTTGCAAGATACGGCACCATAGAACTGTCTCCCCCTGTTTTACCGCCGAGTGCTCCAGGCATCTGAACTGAATGTGTTGCATCAAAAATCACCGGTGCAAATTCTCTCATTATTACAAGAGAACGCATATCGACTACAATATTTCCATACCCAAAAGAGCTACCTCTCTCGGTCAAATAAACACCATGTTTTTGTGCATTTTCATAACTTACCTCATCGCAACCGCGTGTTTTAAGTACTTTCATAACAGAGTATCGCATGTCAGGCGGATTAATAAACTGCCCTTTTTTAATATTTATCTCTTTGTTCGTATTCGCACATGCGACAAGCAAGTCTGTTTGACGGCAAAGAAACGCAGGAATTTGCAACATATCAACAACCTCGGCAACAGGGGCAACTTGAATACTTTCATGTACATCAGTCACTATTTTGTAGCCAAAATCATCTTTTACTTTTTGTAAAATTCTCAGTCCCTCCTGCATTCCAAGTCCGCGAAAAGAGTCCAAAGAAGTTCTATTTGCTTTATCAAAACTTGCTTTAAAATAAAAATCTATTGTTTCATCATTTTGATATTTTTCTAATGCTTTTGCTATTGTAAAAATATTTTCTTCACTCTCAATAACACAAGGTCCCGCTAAAAGTTTCATAATTTTTCCATTTTGTAAATTTATGTATTTTATTGTATAATCTCAGTAAGGCAAAAGAGGATTTATATCCTCTTAAGCTTAAAGCTGACTTTTAGTCGCCAAACTATGAAAGTCAGCTTTAGGTGAAACTTTTTCATAAGTTCCTCCTATACTGAGATTATTGCCCTAGCTTCTGCTAGGGACATTCGTATTATATCGTAAGCTTTTTAATCCCTACTTATCACGTGCAACCATAATCCCTGCCGCTACAATCAAGACTATCCCAAATGTCGTTACAAGCGAAGGAAAAGCATCTCCTAAAAAAAGTCCGACTATAATAGAAAAAAGAATATTTGTATAAGAGACTGCACCCACTATGCCTGCTTTTGTTTCGCCATATGCTTTGGTCATTAAAACCTGAGAAATTGTTGCAAATAAACCCATTGCCAAAACATATACCCAAACAATTCCATGAGGCATAACAAATTTTCCTAACATAAAATCAAGTTCGGGAAAATTCAAATAGGGTGAAACCAAAAAGAGTAAAACAGGACCTAACGTTCCTATAATCATGAATGAAAGCACAATTGCACGGGTATCATAGTAGGCTTTTAATTCTCTGACAGAGGTATATGCAAGTGCTGCCCCAACACCGCTGAAAATTCCAAGCAAATCATACTTTGAAAACCCTACACCACTTGGCTGTGTTATAAAAAGTATACCGATAAAACCTACAAATACCGCAATCCATGCCTTATATGATAACTTTTCATTCAAAAACATCCAAGCAAAAATCGCTGTAAATATAGGAGAAGTCTTTGAGTAGGTCATGGCATCACCCAAAGAGATATGAGCGATATTATAAAAGAATGCAAGCAAAGCTGTAAAGCCCATAAAACCTCTAAAAAAAAGTAAAAAAGGCTTGCCTCCTTTGTGCTGCATAGGCTTTTTTAGCACAGCAAATCCGACGATAATCACGCCGGCAATGTTTCTGAAAAAGACAACTTCGAGTGAACTCATACTCTGGCTTGAGAGTTTAGCAAAAGCACCCATTATTGCAAATGTAAAGCTTGCAATAAGCATATATTGCACGCCCTTATTTAAATTCTTAATTCTATTCATAAATGTAATTATAACCATTTAAGTTGTATCTAGATACTTTTATGTATAATTACTTAAATGACTATTGGTCATTTATTTTATTATTGAGGTAAAAAATGAAAAAAATCTTCATTTATATATTCACTCTCTTTTTAATATCTAATAGCTCTGCAATAACACTCCAAGAAGCCCTTGAGTATGCACAAAGCAATCCGCTTGTTAAAGCAGCAAAAAGCAAAGCTCAAAGCTACAAAAAACTTCAGGAAGCTTCAAAATCAGCTGCCTACTATCCTTCTCTTGATTTATCATATAAGGGAATTTATTTACAAGACAAACCAACAGTGAATTTTAATTTGCCTGTTACTCTTCCTGGTCTTAGCGGTGCACTGCAAATAGAACCTAAAAATCAATACAGTGGTGCATTGACACTTTCATATCCTCTTTTTACCGGTTTTGCTCTGCAATCACAGATACAGATTTCAAAATTAGAAGCAGAGAAAGCAAAACTGCAAATACTCGATACAAAACGAAATCTCTATTTAGAAATTGTTCAGGTTTATAGTGCAGGAGTAGCATTAAAACAACTTATACAATCACAAACAACGGCATTACAAAGTACACAAAAAAGTTATAAAAAAGCACAAACATTTTATAAGCTTGGCATGATTGCACCTGCACAATTATATAAATTTTCTGCTTCTCTTCATACTATTGAAGCACAGCTCATTGAGACAAAAAATCAATATAAAATTACTCTCAAACAGCTCTCATTTTTAAGTCATCATCATATTACAGGTACAGCAAAACTTCCTAAAATAGTTCCTTTAAAATTTGGTATGCTGCAAAAAATGGCTCTGCAAAAACGTCCTGATATAAAAATCCTGAGCCACATAGTCAAAGAGCAACAAACTAAAATAACATTGACAAAAAGTCAGTATTATCCAAATATTGCACTCTTTGCTAGAGCCGCATATACAGGTGATACACCAAGATTAAATGGTGATGATTATACAAACAAAAATAAAAGTGCCCTTGGTTTTGTCATTAATTACAATATATTTAATGGTTTTCAAACAAAAAATGAGCTCCAAGCAGCACAAGAAGCAAAACTCTCAAGTGAATTTATGCTTACATCATACAAAGAAAAAGTAACTTCTAAAATATACCAAGACTACCTTAGCTTTTCTTCTTATAAAAAACAACTTCAAGCTGCAAAAGCAACTGTAAAAGCGGCTAAATCTTACCAAGTATTACTACAAGCCCAATTTGAGAATCAAATAGCTGATGCAGACACCCTTAGCCGAGCTATCAGTGCATCGGCCATGGCTCGAGCACAACTAATTCAAACAAAAGCACGAATGTATCTTTTTTATGCAAAAGTACTTTTAGAAGTTAGCAACAACACCTTTTTAAACAGTTTCAATAAGGATAAAAAAAATGATTAAAAAATATGGAATGTATCTCTTTATTGCAATATTATTTGCTATAGCCTCAGTCATGATTTATGTAAAAATAAATCCAAAAAAATTACCTCAAAACCTTATTAGTGCCACAGGAAAGATTGATGGTGATTTGATTACGCTTAATACGAAATATCCTGGTCGTATACAAACAATTGCAATTAAAGACGGACAAAAAATAAAAGAAAAAGAGCTTGTAGCCATATTAGAGGGCAAAGAATATGAAAAAAAGTTAAACGCTTTAACTGCTGGTATCAATGCTGCTAAAGATGCTCTCAAAGCTATGCATAATGAGTTGCAAATCACACAGTCTGTAGTAACACTAAGTATAAAAAAAGCAAAAAAAGCTATAGAAATAAAACAAGCCCAGAATACAGAAGTACTAAGTGCCGTAAAAGCCCAAAAAGCACTCTTGCAACAAACTCAAAAAGACTACAAAAGAACGCTAACACTTTACAAACAAAAACTCATAGCTGAACAAAAAAATGAATATGCACACCTGAAACTCGTAACAGAGCAAGAAAAACTTCATTCTCTTAAAGAACAATTAAATACAGCAAACAAAGCAATAGAAGTTGCACAAGACAATTATAAAATCGCTCTTTCACAAAAGAAAAAAATCTTTGCTCTTAAAAATAATATCCAAGCAGCAAAAAATAAAATCTTAGCCCTTAAAGCGAATAAAGAAGAACTGCGGGTGGTTATTAATGAACTTACTATTAAATCACCTATAAATGGATATGTAATAGAAAAGATAGCAAATAAAGGCGAAGTTTTGGGTGCGGGTTCAGTACTTGCAACTCTTGTAAATCCTAAAAATTTATATCTTAAAGTCTTTATTGACACTATCAATAACGGAAAAATAAAAATTGGAGATAATGCTGTTATTTTTTTAGATGCATATCCAAACAAAGCCATTCAAGCAAAAGTGACTAGTATTGCTGCCAATGCAGAATTTACTCCAAAAAATGTCGCTGTAAAAAGTGACAGGATACAAAGAGTTTTTGCAATTCGTCTGCACCCTTTACATGTAAACCCGCTTTTAAAACTTGGAATTCCTGCAATTGGTGTTATTTCCATAGATGGCAAAGGTTTACCTTCGTCATTACATGATATTCCAAGTATCTAAAAATGGCAGATTTAGAAGTCCGTAATGTAACGGTAAAACATAAAAATCTTACAGCAGTATCAAATATTTCTTTTGAAGCTAACAAGGGAGAAATCATAGGCTTTATTGGAGCAGATGGGGCAGGAAAGAGTTCTTTAATGCATGCAATTGCCGGAATCATACAATTTAATGGAGAAATCAGCTACAACAAGTATGTTTATCACTCCCCCAAAGAAGCCGAAAAAATCAAAGCAGATATTTCTTTAATGCCACAGGGAATTGGGCTGGTACTATATGACACACTCAGCGTTGAAGAACATTTAGAATTTTTTGCAGATATTCGCAATATTAATAAAGATGCAAAATTTTTAGCCTACAAAGAAAAATTGTTGCATATGTCAGGGTTAAGTAATTTTACTAAGAGGGTTGCTGGCAATTTAAGCGGTGGTATGATGCAAAAACTCTCTCTTATTTGTGCACTGCTACATCGTCCAAAGCTTCTTATTTTAGATGAACCGACCACAGGTGTTGACCCGCTTAGTCGTATTGAATTGTGGGAAATTCTAGACACCATCAGAAAAGAAGAAGGAACCATCGCACTTGTCAGTACTGCATATATGCAAGAAGCCGAAAAAATGGATAAAATTGTTTTGTTTGATGAGGGAAGTATTATTGCACAGGGAACAAGTAAAACCCTTATTGATTCCATTCGCCCCTTTACATACCAAGAGATAACAGAATATAAAGAAGATATTATTACATTTGATAAACACAGTTATTCACTCACTCCACAAAAATATGAAAAAAGTGAACCCAATCTTGAAGGCCTCTTTTTTATCAATGCCCTGAAAAATAACAAAACACTCCCTATTGTCGATATTGGCCAAAGAAAAAGTAGCGATGAAATTCCTGCTATGATTATGCAAGCACATGGACTTACTAAAAGATTTGGAGACTTTATAGCAAATGATCATGTTGATATTACTCTTAAAAGCGGAGAAATACTTGGACTGCTCGGAGCAAATGGTGCCGGAAAAACGACCTTTATTAAAATGTTGTTAGGACTTTACCCTATTGACGGAGGAGAGTTGAAACTTCTTGGAAAAACTATTAAGAATGCAAATGACAGAATGGAGTTAAAAAGTAAAATAGGCTATGTCAGCCAACATTTTGCACTTTATAATGATATGACAGTTCGAGAAAATCTTCTTTATTTTGCAAATATGCATAAAATTCCTCTCTCTTCTGCCTTGCAAAGAATAAAAAGATATTCTCAAGAACTTGGATTTGATAAATATATGGATAAATTTCCAACAGAAATTCCCCTTGGAGTCAATCAAAGATTTTCCATTGCAGCGGCACTTTTACATGAGCCCGTTGTCCTTTTCTTGGATGAACCAACCTCAGGAGTTGATACGATTGCAAGGGCACAATTTTGGCAAATTTTACATAAACTCAAAAAGAAGTGGGGTATTTCAATCCTTATTACCACACACTATATGAGTGAAGCAGAATATTGTGATAAAGTAGTTTTACTTAAACAGGGTAAAAAAATAGCCGATGATACAGTTAAAAATTTACATAAGCTGCATCCTGAAGCAAAAACATTTGAAGATATTTTTTTAACCTACTTTAAAGAAAAGCAATGAAATACAATACAGTAAAAGCATATATGATAAAAGAGTTTAAAGAGCTTGTGCGAACTAAACTTATAATTCTAGTTTATCTTCTTCCAAGTATGATTGTTATTATTTTTGGATATGGAATTCGACTTGATGTTACACATGCAAGACTTATTATTATTGACAATGACAAAAGCAAAATTTCTCAGATGCTTAGTTCAAAATTTGAACATACAAAATATTTTGATACCATTGAATCAAATATGAATGAAAAGCAGGCATTAAGAAGAATCAAACAAGCAAAAACAGATGCTATACTCATTATTCCAAATTCTTTTGAAAAAAATCTTCTTAAAGGGCAAAAAAGTGAATTGGGAGTTTTTGTTGATGGTGCTTTTCCTACAAGGGGAACCACAATCCAGACCTATATAGAGGGGACAATTTTATCTTTAGTTCAAAAAGTGTTACAAGCAAAAGGCATACAACAGAAAAAACTTATTTCCATTAACAATCGTAATCTTTTTAATCAGTCTATGCGAGATGAAAATGCTATTGTTCCCGGGATTATCGGTCTAGTTTTATTGATTGCCCCAGCAATTATAGCAGCTTTACTTATTGTAAAAGAGAAGGAAAAAGGAACAATTTTTAATTTTTACGCTTCATCTTTGAGCAAAAATGAATTTTTAGCTGCAAAACTTATCCCCGTTTTTTTGTTGCATTCGCTCAATATTTTTATTCTCTTTTTAATCGCAGTCTATCTCTTTAACATTCCATTTCGGGGAAATTTTTTACTCTATTGGCTTGCGAGTGAACTCTATATACTTGTGAGTATATCTCTTGGAATGCTCATCTCAGTCATTACAAAAAAGCAAATTGTTGCCGTTGTTTTAACGATAATTATTACTGTCATTCCAGGTTTTTTATACTCAGGAATTATAATGCCAATTTCTTCTATGGATGGAGTCTCACAAGTAGAAGCACATATTTTTCCTGTGATGTATTATAATCATATTGTATATGACACCTTTCTTATTGGACAAGGATTTCACTCTCAAATAAATCTACTTTATTTACTTATTTTAATAATTTTTTCCTTTGTACTTTTTAGTGCAGGGAGAATTCTTCTTAAAAAAGAGATGAAATAATGAAAATATTTTTTATAGTTTTTAGCAAAGAAATCATCAGTTTTATGCGTTCGATAGCTCTTGTTGCTGTCATACTCTACTCTTTTACCGCAGATATATACATAGCTGGAGCAGGCATGCAAATAAGACCTCGTAATGTTGCCATAGGCTATGTTGACAACAGTGGCGGAGGTATAAGCCAAAAAATACTCTCACATTTTCATCAACCAGAATTTATCAATCCTAAAGCTTTTACATCGCAACAGGCATTAAGTGATGCTATTTTCAATAAAGAAATTTTAGTCGGGCTTATTTTCAGCTCAAATTTTGAAAAGGCTTATGTGAATGGTCATAATACCAAACTTGATGTACTCTTGGATGCAACAGCAGCAAGCCAAAGTTTTACAACCTTGTCATATTTACAAAATATAATCCTTAATTTTGAAAAAATAGATATTCCAATAACAATAAAATCACATAGACTCTTTAATCAAAATGCAGATGACCACTCTTTTATGGCGTTAGCTGAACTGCTCTCTATAATTACACTTCTTACAGTGATATTAACGGCTATGGTTTTTGTAAAAGAAAAAGAAGAAGGGACTTGGGATATTATGCTGCTAATGCCTGTGAATCCAAAGATTATTATTCTTGCTAAAAGTGCGTCGCAGGTTTTTATAGTGACCATAGGTGTAATTTTAAGCCTTGGCTTTGTTGTTTTTGGAGCGTTTGACACCCCATTAAACGGCTCTTTTTGGAGCTTTATTTTATTGACTTTATTCTATGGTTTTTCAAGTGCAGGCATCGGACTTTTTGTAGCAGCAGTCAGTAAAAATATAATGCAGGTCGCCCAGATTTCCATTGCCATTATGATGCCTCTGATTTTTTTAAGTGGGGCATGGACGCCTATTTATGCCATGCTCCCAATTTTTCAAAAACTTTCACTCATTTCTCCGCTTCGTTATTACATAGAGGGGAGTGAAAGTATATTTTACCGGGGAACTGCATTTATAGACCTGCTTCCATACTTTGGCGGTGTTATTATTTTAGGTATTATTCTTTATTGGTATGGTTTTAAAAAAATCGGCAATTTATTTTAAACTATTTACTTCCTCAGTGTATAATTCAAATAATTATTATTAAGGATATTGATGACAAATCTTATACTCTTTGCTTTTTTAGCAGGAATTTTTTACTATATTTTTAAAAGTTATAACAAATATACACAATATTCGCAAGAAGCATTTAAAAACTTTTCTGTCTCTTATGAATCGCTTAAACAAAGTGATTTAGGACTATTTGTAGCACTAGTAGCAAAAGTTGCAAAAGCAGATGGTCATGTTGACGC
>JALUXS010000118.1 GCA_027013185.1 Sulfurimonas sp. | reverse complement strand
ATACGGCTAAAGATATATACAAAAACTGTTTTTTAGATGTTTGCATTGTTAGCCCTCATTTGTAAGCAGGTCTTTTAAACTCTCCTGCGGATTTTTTCCTTCTAACACCAAATAAACTTCTCTAGCAATCGGTAAATAAAGTGTATGTTTTTGTGAAATCTCATGCAGTGCATAAGCTGTTCCTATCCCCTCTGCAACTTCACCAAGTGCCTGTAAAATATCTTCTTGAGATTCTCCATTTGCCAAACCAAGACCAACACGAAAGTTTCTACTCATTGTAGAAGATGCTGTTAAAAACAAATCACCCGCTCCACTTAAACCTATAAAACTTTCTTCTTTTGCACCGTAAGAAAGTCCAAAACGCTGCATTTCCACTAAACCACGAGCTATTAAAGAAGCTGCTGCATTTTTTCCAAGTTCAAGACCCGCACATATTCCTGCAGCGATGGCAATTACATTTTTATACGCACCGGAAATCTCCGCACCAATAACATCATCAGAAGTATAAGCTTTTATAAAAGACGGAAATAAATTTGCAAATTCTTGTGCTAAAGCTTTATTGTGAGAGTTCACAACCAAAGCTGTCGGTAAGGACTTTATAACTTCTGATGCAAAAGAGGGACCAGATAGAAAAGCAATATTTTCATTTGGTACATATTTTTCATATATTTCATTTAAAAAATTGCCACTCTTAGCTTCTATTCCCTTAGAGGCAACAAGAATTTTTTGATTTGCAAAAACAAAATTTTTCTCAAGCCATAATGCAACTTGCTGTGCGGGAACCGTAATGACTATATATTCACATTTAAGTACCTTCTCTAGGCTTACAAAATTTTCCAAATCCCGAGGAGTTCTTGATGTTATAAATACACTGTTTTTTTCACTCAGAGCAAATGCCAACGCACTTCCCCATTTTCCTGCTCCAATAACACCTATTGACATACATCACCACCTATAGATTTTTTAAATTCACAAATATCCATATCATAACCTACTACTATAAAAATATCACCGTCTTCTATATGTTTATGTTTAGTTTTTGACGAGTAAATAAATTCCGGTGCTTTGTCTTTATGTATTATAGAAAGAACCAAAACACCATGATTTCTACTCCAGTTAATATCAGCAGGATACCGATTTTCAAAATATTTAGCATTTTTAACTTCTATTTGAACAAGTTTTAATTTACTATCTTGGTATAAAATATTGTGGAGTACTTTTGTGATAATGGGCTTTTTCAACATATCTGTTATAATATTAGCAGTCGTTTCAACTATAGGTATTACCTTAGAGGCACCGGCCATTTTCAGTTTATTGGCATCTTCCTTATTATTTGCCAAAGCTATGATGGTGACATCTTTAAAAGCAGAACGCAAAGAGATAGTCAAAAAAATATTTTTGGCTTCATCACCAAGGACACAAAAAATTATAGATTTCTTCATATCAAACTGAGATTCTAAAATATCCCAATCATCACTTAAAGTAACTTCTTCTAAATTATAATCTGAAGAAACATGTTCTTTATCTATAGCATCTAAACTGAAAATTGTAATGTTATTATATTTATTTGTAACATTTTTCGCAATTTCAAGCCCATATTCGTTATTGCCAAATATTAATGCACTTTGTAAAATCATTATTTATCCTACTGCTTTTTATTTTTTCAGTAAACTAATCGTAAATTCTCGTATGAACATATAATTACCAATAACAAGTAAAAAGTCCCCTGTCTCTAAAAGTGTAGCGTCAATAGGGTTAAAATAAAATCTGCCACTTGCTTTTTTATGAATGCCAAGTAATATAATACGATATTTTATATTTTCTAAATCACCAACTGTGATAGCTGTATGAGAAATACGCTCTGTCACTAATATTTCTTCCATTTTAATATTGCTCTCTTCTGCCTGTAATGCATGAATCGCTTCAAAAGCAACAGGTTGTCCGGCATATTCACGGGCTACCAAACCAACAAATTCTTTGTCATATAAAATTTCATTCACTCCGGAGTAAAGAAGCTTATTTTTATTTGTATTATTCATAAGAAGAGACATAATATTTACCGTTTTATTTAAAGATCGAACAGTGAGAGCCGTATAAACATTTTGAACATCATCTTCTTTTAAACAAAGAATACTTTTTACATGTTTATCAAAATCTATATTAAGCTTTTGATAGCTTGCGACACTTCCGGGATTATAATTTAAAGCATTTATCCCATCTTTTTTTGCCTCTTCAACTCTTTGTGATGATTCATCTAAAACAATTATTTCCATACCTGCTTTAAGTAATTTCTTTACGACTTCTTTTGCTATATTTTCATACCCACAAATAATATACGTTCGTTTAAACTTAGATACATCATGTATTGTCTTACTCTCTTTGATTTCTTCGAGTCTTTCAGTAAATGCAGATACAAATAAAGATGTTGTAAAAGCAATAACTGCGATACCGGCAAATATCACAACAACAGCAACGAATTGTCCTTCAGGGGATACTGCAACAACATCACCATATCCAACAGTAGATATAGTAACAATAGACCAATAAAAAGCTTCATACAGTGAATTTATAGAAGAATTTGGGTTATTTGCTTCCATTACATAAATTAAAACTGAAGAGACAAATATTACAATAGCTGCAAACATTCCTAATGTAAGAAATTCAAATTTTTTATTTGAGAGAACAGAAGATAATGTCTGAAAACTTTTTGTATATCTAAAAAGTTTAAAGACTCTAAAGAGTATAAAAATACGCAGTAATCGCAATTCATGAAAGAATGGTAAAACAGCCAATAAGTCAATTATAGCTTTAGGTGAGAGCATATATGTTAATTTATCTTTGAGAATTCTTTTACAGACAAACCATATATCAAATTTTCGTCCAAGTAAATCACTATATTCATCTTGATGAATAATAACCTTCGAAACACTGCTTGTAATCCATAATCTTAACATATACTCAAGAAAAAAGATAAAAGATATAATATAATAATTGAAAAATTTTAAAAAGTCATGTGCTTCTCTTTTTACCTCATAAATCAAGATAGAGACACTTATTAAAATAAGTATCATCATAAAAATATCAAAAGATCTTTTGTATTTATATTCATCATTTTCAAGTAAATTATAAAAAAAACGCCTCTTTCTCTGGTACCAAACCGATGAGTTTAAAAAATATGCAAAGTCTACCAAAAGACGAATAAAATAGTTCATTAGCCAAGCTTAGATTTTAATATTTCGTTTACTACCTGAGGATTTGCACTTCCCTTACTTGCTTTCATTACCTGACCAACAAAGAAACCAAAAAGCTTCTCTTTCCCCCCTTGATACTGTGTAACTTTTTCTGGATTAGCATTAATAATTTCATCACAAATAGCTTCTATCGCTCCTGTATCTGTTACCTGTTTCAAACCAAGTGTATCAATTGCACTATCAACATCCACATTTTCATTCTCCATCAAAAAGTCAAGGACTTCTTTGGCAGCCTTTCCGCTCACTGTTTTATCATCAATCCGCTTAACTAAAAATCCGAGTTTCTTAGCATCTACAGGAGAATTTGTTATGTTTGTATCACCTTTTAAACGAGCTAACAATTCAACTGTAAGCCATGTAGTTGCAGTTTTAGCATTTACACCCTCTTCACGCATCATAGTTTCAAAGAAATTTGCCATTTCGACTAAAGAAGTAATAACAGCAGCATTATATTCACTCATTTTATACTCTTTGACAAAACGCTCCTTTTTCTCATCAGGAAGTTCAGGAATTTTCGTATATTTTTCCATCATTTCATCAGTAACCACGCATTTTAGTAAATCCGGTTCTGGAAAGTATCTATAATCAGCTGCTTCTTCTTTACCACGCATAGAACGTGTCTCTTGCTTCACCTGATCAAAAAGTCTTGTTTCTTGACATATCTCTTCATCATACAAACCATCTTCCCATGCTTCACTCTGACGAGCTACTTCAAGTTCAATAGCACGCTGAATAAATTTAAAAGAGTTTATATTTTTAATTTCTACACGAGTATAAAGTTTTTCATCACCTTTGGGACGAATAGAAACATTTACATCCACACGAAATGAACCCTCTTGCATATTTGCATCACCAATATCTAAATAACGGATAATAGAGTGTAATTTTTTCAGATAAAGAATTGCCTCTTCAGCACTTCTCATATCAGGCTCACTAACAATTTCAAGTAGAGGCGTTCCAGCACGATTCAAATCAACTTTTGAAATATCACCTTCATGTATGTTTTTACCGGCGTCCGCTTCAATATGAGCACGATTGACTCTAATAGTTTTATTTGTTCCATCTTCAAAATCTATTTGCAGTTTTCCATGTTCTACAATGGGCGTATAAAGTTGTGTAATTTGGTATGCAGACGGAGAATCCGGATAAAAATATGATTTTCTATCAAAATAAGAATCTCTGTTAATGGTAGCTTCAAGTGCCGTTCCAAGCATGATAGATTTATGTACTACTTCTTTATTTAGAACAGGTAATGCACCAGGCAGAGCCAAACACGTTGGACAGATATTTGTATTTTGTATATGATTAAAACTCGTTGGACACGAGCAAAAAAGTTTTGTTTTTGTATTTAATTGTACGTGGACTTCAAGACCGATAACGACTTCAAACATAAATTTCCTTGTGAAAAATAAAATAATTAACTTTATTCTAGCAAATCTTTGCTTTAAAAGACGTTATGAAGAATAAAACTTGCAATTGTAATTTAATTTGGGTATAATTAATGTATGATAAATATTGAAAAAGCCAACCTTACTGTGAAGTAAGTTCGGAAAGTCATGGGTCTCAAAATGAGATTGCCAGACTGCCAAATGTATTTATATCTTGCATATTTTCTTTATCTGTCATAATTTTTATGATGTTGTGTGTATTCTTACATGTAACATATCAGGGGAAGATTATGAAAAATTTAGCGAAGTCTCTTATTATAGCTTTCTTAGCTACTATTCCACTTATGGCAAAAGATACCATCAAAATAAATTTTGATACAATGGAGTCATACAATAGGTCTGTTCCAGCTATTCATCTTGCTTATAAAACAGAAGCAAAAGTTGCTTTTATCCTGTCTTATGCCAATAATATTTTTAATTTTGAAAAATCGTTAGTAGAGCATGTAAGAGTTAGAGATATGCGGTTAGTATTAAATTATAGATTTTAGTACTAGGAGATATGCTGAGCGTATATTTTTTCTAGTAGTTTCGTTTGTTTTTTTGCCTCAGAAAGTCTTTGTTTATTTACTAAAAAGGCATCTAAGGCAAGAATCAAAAAAAGAGCAATAACAATAAAAACAATTGTAGAAAAAATTGCTATAATGATGCCAAAATTTATGAAAATTTTAAAAATAAGCAAAGCACCAAATAGGACGATCGCCCATGATGCTCCAAGTAAAAAGCTTATTATCTTTTCATAAATATCTTTTTGCATTTATAAAATACTAGACAGTTTCATCAACGATTAATGCACCGCCTAGGTACACATACGTAAGCATCATAAAAATGAATGCCTGTAAAAGTGCCATAAATGTTAATAATGCGAAAGGCACAATTGGTAGCACCCATGGAGCGAGCATTAAAATAACCATCAAAAACATATCGTCCCCTTTTACATTTCCAAACAGACGGAATGAAAGAGAAATAATACGTGATATATGAGACACTATTTCAATTGGAAACATTAACCAATATAACCACCAAACAGGTCCAAGAAAATGCTTTAAGTAGTGTAATAGTCCATGTTCTTTAATTCCAACATAGTTATAATATACAAATATGGTCAAAGCAAGAGCCAAAGGCATTTCTAACATTGATGTAGGTGCATCAAAACCTGGAAAAATACCTATAATATTTGCTATTCCAATGAATAAACCTAAAGTTGCCACTAAAGCAACATATTTACGGGCATGATCTCGTCCCATTACATCTGTACCCATACTCCAAACACCTTGAATATATGCTTCCATAAGGTTTTGAGTCCCTTTTGGTACAAGTTGTAAGTTTGACATAGCTACTCTTGCTAAAATTAAAGCTATACCGGCTGATAGCAACATGTGACTCATAAAAATAAACGTTTTATCTTCTGAGATAAGTCCGAAAAAAGTAAACAATTCACCCATAGGTGTGCTCCCTTGTCTTTAAAAATTATCGCAATTGTACTCAAACTTGCATTAAATTATTCTAAGTTTTGTGATATTACCTTACAAAAATTTACTATTTTGCAAATTCTATCGCTCTACTCTCTCTAATAACATTGACTTTTATTTCACCTGGATACTGAACCTGTTTTTCTATCTCTTGGGCGATTTCTCTCGCCATCAAAATTGATTCATCATCATTCACTAATGTTGCATTAACAATTACTCTCACTTCACGACCTGCATTGATTGCATATGCTTGTTTTACACCACTTTGAGATGATGCAATTTCTTCTATTTCTGTTACGCGTTTTAAGAAACTTTCCAAAACTTCACGTCTTGCTCCTGGACGTGCTGCAGAGAGAGCATCTGCAGCACATACTGCACCACACTCTATGGAGTTTATTTCTTGTTGTCCATGATGCGCATAAATAGCGTTAATAACAACTTCATCTTCATTATATCTGCGACAAATTTCAGCCCCAAGATCTACATGGTTTCCATCCATATCTTGCGTCAATGCTTTACCTATATCATGTAAAAGCCCTGCACGTTTTGCCAATATAGGATTACCACCCATTTCTGAGGCCATAATTCCTGCTAAATGAGCTACTTCAAGTGTATGAGCAAGTGCGTTTTGTCCATAACTTGCACGATAACGTAAACGTCCAATAAGCTTCACAAGCTCTGGATGCATCACACCTAAATTCATTTCAGCCAGTAATTCTTCACCTTCTGCCAAAATTTTTGACTCAAATTCCTCAGAAACTTTTTTAAAAATTTCTTCAATTCTTGCCGGTTGTATTCTTCCATCTTCTATAAGCAACTGAAGTGTCTTCGTTGCAATAGCACGACGGTAAAGATTAAAACTGCTTACGAGTATCGCATTTGGTGTATCATCAATAATAATATCGACACCAAGCAATGTTTCAAGGGCTTTAATATTTCGACCCTCTTTACCAATAATACGACCCTTTAATTCATCATTTTCCAAATGCACAAGATTTGTTAATCTTTCTGAAGCAAAATTACCGGCAAAACGGCTTGTTGCCTGAGCAAGAATAAAGTTTGCTTTACGCTCGCCTTCTTCTCTTGCTTCATTTTCATGCCTTCTAACAATATGTGCTATTTCACCTCGGGCTTTTTCTTCTATTTTTTCTAAAAGAACATTTTTTGCCTCTTCTTGTGTCATACCTGCACTATGTTCTATTGTATGTACAGCTTCATCTATTTTCTTTTCATATCTTTGTTTCAGTGAAACCAGTGATTTTTCATTTCTCTCTAAATTAATTTTTTGTGCTTGTAAACTTTTTAATTCAGTCTGAATCTTTTTTTCTTCATCCTGTTTATGTCGTTCAAAATTTTGTTCTTTACGCATTAGAGCATCTTCTCTTTGAAAGAAATCCGCTCTTGCTCTATCTTTGGCACTATCAAAAACTTTTTTCGCTTCAAGTTCTATTTCGCGTGACTTCAATTTAGAACGTTCAAGCAGTGTTTGTGCTTCGTTTTCAATTGCTTTTGCTTTTGCAGCTGCTTGTTCTACGTATATATCAAAATTTGCACCAGTTATTCTTTTAGAGATGTAAAACCCTATCACTCCACTTACTATGGCAGTCCCACCACCAAGGAGCATTTCATTTAACATCTTGTAAACCTTTTTATTTGATTCTAACCAAGTTTTCGCATAATTTTATCCGGAGTTATCAATACATCACAAGCGACATCATAAGAGTCACATATCATTTCATTTGTGTAACAAAGTTTTGGCTGTATAAAAATTGTGTATGGTTTCTTTTTTAATGTTGCAAAGAAACGATCATACATTCCTTTCCCAAAACCAATTCTTTGTAAATTACCATCAACACCGACTGCTGGAACTATAGCTATATCAATTTTTTTAATATTTTTTAATGTATTTCCCGCTTCTAAAATACCAAATTTTTTTTTCTTAAGTGGCTGTCTAAATGGTACCATTTTAAAACTTTCGCCTTGCATAAATGGCACAAAAACATCATGTTTTTTTCTCATTTTTTTCAGCACTTTGAGTATATCTGCTTCATATGGTAACGGATAAAAAAACAAAATTTTTAGTCTTTTCTTACTCTTCACATCTTCTAGTTCTTTTAATAAAAGTCTGTTAATTAAAGAATTTTTATAAAACTTGCTATGTTGTGATGATTTTTTTATCTTTTTAAGGCATATTTGCCTAAAACTATTTTTTGTAAGAGTCATGTTAAATCTTTATTGCTATAATTTTACACATTTTACACAAATAAATAAACAAAGGCAAAAAATTTATGAAAAAACTCTCACTTTTAACTGCAATAGTGGCAATTGGTTTACTTTTTGGAGGATGCTCTGACAACAAAAAGAACAAAAATTCAATAGAGCAAGCAAATTCTTTATTGTCCACAAATAACATTGTTCTAACTTCACTGAATAACAAGCAGTTTATTATTGACAAAACAGATAACGGACTTCATCTTAAAGGAGCAAAAGATAAAGTTGTTATTTATGATATATTTGCAACATGGTGTCCGCCTTGTCAAGCAGAAGCTTCTCACCTCGCATCATTACAAAAAAAGTACAAAAATAAACTAATAGTTTTAGGTGTATCAGTTGAAAACAATATACCAAATAAAAAACTTGAAGCATTTAGACAACAGCATCATGCAGATTATACCCTTGTAAATTCAAGTGCAAATTCACATTTAATAGATGCAGTTGCAAAAGAGTTACATTTAGGAAGAGATTTTGGTATTCCTCTTATGGCAATGTATAAAAATGGTAAACTTCTTACTTATTATCAAGGTGCGACAGAAGAAGAATTCATTGAAAGTGACATCAAAAAAGCGTTGGGCTTATAAAAAATATGTTCGGGTTTATAAAGAAGTCTCTTACTAAAACTGTTGAGGCGATTAAAACAGTAGCACCAAAGAAAAAAATTACTTTTAGCAAAGACGAGCTTGAAGATATTTTACTCGAAGCTGATGTAGAGTATGCCTTGGTTGAAATTATCATAAATGAGATTTATCAGGAAAAAATTACACGGGAGATTTTACGTTCAAAACTTTTGGCAACATTAGCTTATACATCGTATAAAGAGCCACAATATACTCCTCCTTTTGTAGACCTAGTTGTGGGTGTAAACGGGGCTGGAAAGACGACGACTATTTCAAAACTCGCGTATAAATATAAACAAGAAGGTAAAAAAGTATTGCTTGGTGCAGGTGATACCTTTCGTGCCGCAGCGATTGAGCAATTAACTCTTTGGGCAAATAAACTCGACATTCCCATTGTTGCTTCAAAACAAGGGCATGATAGTTCAGCTGTTGCCTATGATGCTATAGATTCGGCAAAAGCTAAAGGCTTTGATAATGTTATCATCGATACCGCAGGGCGTCTACATACGCAAACAAATCTTGCAAATGAACTCAAAAAAATAAACCGCATTTGCGATAAAGCACATATGGATGCACCACATAGAACCATACTAATTATAGATGGCACACAAGGTAATTCTGCCATTTCTCAAGCTAAAGCTTTTAATGAGATGATAGGCATTGACGGTATTATTATTACAAAGTTAGATGGCACTGCAAAAGGGGGCAGTATCTTTTCTATTGCTTATGCCTTAGAACTTCCTATACTTTATGTCGGTACAGGCGAACAACCAGAAAATCTCACACCTTTTGATAAATATGAATTCGTTGATGGCTTGCTTGATGCTATTTTTGCACAAGAAGAGGAAAAATAACTTTTCTTTTCTTCTATTTTATTGCAAAATGCAATATTTTCAGCCTCTTATAAAAAGAACTACTATAATACATTCAAATTAATAAAAAGATGCACTTATGGCAAAGAAAAAAATACTCTTTGAGTGTCAACATTGTGGGCTTACCACTCCAAAATGGATGGGAAAATGTACAAATTGTGGTGCTTGGGATAGTTTTGTTGAACTCAATGAGCATCAACAAGAAGTTGTTAAACAAACAAAATCATCAACGTCATCAGCTGCAAAAGCTGTTAGTATCAATGATATTATTGAAGAAGAAGTTTATAGATTTTCATCGCTTGATAATGAACTTGACAATGTTTTAGGTGGAGGAATTGTTCCCGGTTCGTTAACACTTATAGGAGGAAGCCCTGGTGTTGGAAAATCCACCCTACTACTTAAAGTCGGCTCAAATATCGCTTCAACAGGCAAAGATGTACTTTATGTTACAGGTGAAGAATCGGCCGGACAAATAAAACTGCGTGCAAATCGTCTTAACTCTAACCATAATTCACTCTATCTTTTAAGCGAAATACGTCTTGAACAAATTTTGGTGGAACTTGAACACAGAAAATATGATTTTATAATTATTGATTCTATTCAAACAATTTACTCTGAAAATATTACTTCTGCCCCTGGTTCTGTCACACAAGTTCGTCAAATAACTTTTGAACTTATGCGTATTGCAAAAGAGAAAGATATTGCTATTTTTATCATTGGACATATTACAAAAGAGGGTTCCATCGCAGGGCCTCGTGTACTTGAGCATATGGTTGACACCGTACTTTATTTTGAAGGAGATTCTTCTCAGGAACTTCGAATACTTAGAGGATTTAAAAACCGTTTTGGAGCCACAAGCGAAATAGGTGTTTTTGAGATGAAAGCAGAGGGACTTGTAAGTGCTACAGATATAGCCTCAAGATTTTTTAACCGAAATTCATCACAAAGTGGTTCGGCACTCACCGTCATTATGGAAGGTTCCCGTCCTATTATTTTAGAAGTTCAGGCTCTTGTTTCAGAGTCACATACACCAAATGCAAAAAGACAGGCAACAGGCTTTGACAACAACCGCTTAAATATGCTTTTAGCTCTGCTAGAGAGAAAACTAGAAATTCCTCTCTCAGGTTATGATGTATTTATTAACATTACGGGCGGTATAAAAATTACAGAAACAGCAGCCGATTTGGCAATTTTAGCAGCAATTATCAGTAGTTTTAGAGACCGTGCTATTTCAAAAGAAACTATTTTTATCGGCGAAGTTTCATTAGTTGGGGATGTTAGGGAGGTTTACGCACTTGATGCAAGATTAAAAGAAGCAAAAATGCAAAATATAAATAAAGCTCTTGTATCAAAAAAACCGCTTGAAAAGACGACTATTAAGACATATATAGTCGATGAAGTAACAAAACTTTTAGAGTGGTATTAATTTATACACTTTAAAGTTACATTTGCATAATTTCATTGTATAATTATTCAATATTTAAAAAAGGTGAAAAATGATTGATACTGAATTTAGAAGTGAAGAAAGATTTTCAAGGCTGTCTATCGCTTATGATACAAATGAAGAAAAAGAGTGTGTAAATACACATGTTGATTCTATCATTAAAAAGTATGCATATAAACCCGAAATATACACTACAAAAGTCACCAATGGCAAAGAAGTTTTAGTTATTGAATATCATGATTGTACTCGTGAAACTGGGGATATTTTTGAAGATATAATGAAATCTTTAAATATCACTTGTTGTTCATAGGAAAATACAATGAATTTAGAAGAGTATGCAAAAGGAAATGAGCTTTTTAGAAGCTATTTTAAAAAAAATAAAAATTCTCTTTTGCAACTTGTTAAAAGTGGTCAATCACCAAAAGCACTCTTTATTGGATGTTCTGATTCTAGAGTAATTCCCGACTTAATGGTTCAAACAAATCCCGGTGATTTATTTGTAGTGCGTAATGTCGGTAATTTTGTTCCACCGTTTAAACCTGATGAAGATTTTCACTCTACTGCTTCAGCTATAGAGTATGCAGTCAGTGTTTTAAATGTTGGTGAAATCATTATCTGTGGGCATACACATTGTGGTGCTTGTGAACATCTTTATGAAGACATAGGCGACAATCCATACCTTGTACATACAAAGAAATGGCTTGAACTAGGAGAAAGTGCCAAAAAATCAGCAATACTCAGTCTTGGTACAAATGCTCCAAAAGAGGACTTATTACGCTTAACAGAAAAACTTTCTGTTATTAAACAAATAGAAAATATTCTTACGTATCCAAATGTACAACAAAAATTTGAAGAAGAAAGTTTACATATACATGGATGGTGTTATGATGTGGAAACAGGTAAAATAGAATATTATAATGCTGATACATATGAATTTTTACCATTGCAAGAGCTAGTTTCAGAAAATTAAAATTTATAATTATTTATAATTTCTGATATACTAACAAAATTAAAACTGGAATTTCAAGGAAGAAAAATGGCTGAAAAAGAGCAAACAGAAGAATCTGAACCAAAAAAGAAAAAATCAAGTAATTTACTTATGATTATAATTATTGTAGTTTTAGTGCTCATAATTATTATAGGAGCTGTTGTAACAGTATTATTAATGAATGGAGATGACACACCAACTGCCACAAACACTACACAGGTAAAAGAAAAAAAGATAAAGCATACAAATACAAGCTCTTCTGGAGATGACCTCAACAACAGAAATCTAAGTGAGATTGGAGTACTTTATCCTTTAGATACTTTTACTGTCAATCTAAAAAGTGATGCAGGTAGAAGATATTTAAAAACGACTATATCCTTAGAACTTAGTGATGCTGAATTAAGCCATGAATTGGATGCAAAATCTGCTGTACTACGAGATGTAATTATTCGTATATTAAGTTCAAAAACATTAGAAGAAGTTTCTTCCAAAAAAGGGAAGCAAAAACTTTCAGAACAAATTATGGATAGACTCAATTCCATGATAACAGATGGGCAAATAAAAGGCATATACTTTACAGAATTTGTGATTCAATAGACTAATTTAAGAAAATTTCATTAAAATTCTTTATACCCCTTAGAATAGGGGTATATTACAATCTTCAAATCTAAACTAAAAAGTCAATTTAAAAATATATGTTATAATTGGAAACAATATAGATATTTAAAGGAGAAAATGTGCTTACACTAAAGATAGAAAATAAACAAGTAGAAAGTATTTTTCTCAATGAATTTCATAGCAATAGTGAAAAGTTTTTAGAATTTATTCAAAAAAGTTATACTAGATTAAAGACTTCTACTTCTTATCATGATTCTAAAAATATCTTAATACAAGCTCAAGAGCAATCAATGGTCTCAACATGGGATAATGATAAAGATAAGGTTTGGGATGAGCTATAAGGTAGGTGAAGTTTTACTTGTAAAATTTCCATTTACCAATTTAAAAAAAACTAAAAAGAGACCTGTTTTAGTGGTTAAATCTGAAAATAATTTTGGTGATGTTGTTTGTTTTCAGATTACATCTAATGAATTACAAACTAATCTTTTAAAAATCAAAGACAATGATTTTAAAGGAGCTTTGCTCCCGGTAGAATCTTATATCAAATATGATAAATGCTTTACAATCAATAGCGAAATTGTTGATAAAACTCTTACAAAAGTGAATGAAAATTTACTAGAAAAATTAAAAATACTTTTTTGCCAAGAACTATTTTAAAAGAGCACTTTAAACAGGGTACTATAGGGACAAGGAGATACTTTTGATAGGTATTGACATAATAAAAACTTCCCGTATGGAGCGTTTACTTGAACGTTTTGGGGAAAAAGGACTTCGCAGATTTTTATCAGATGATGAAATTTTGTTGAGTAAATCGTATAAAACAGCCGCAGGATTTTGGGCAACGAAAGAAGCTTTTTCAAAGGCACTTGGAACAGGTATAGGTGCAGAATGTTCTTTTTTTGATATTAGAATCTACAAATCTGATAAAGGAGCACCCCAGCTTGCTCTTTCAAAAAAAATAGTTGAAAAATTTGATATTCTTAAGAGCTGTGTCTCCATTACGCATGACGGTGAATACGCCATCAGCGTAGTTTCACTCACATGTCGTAATTCAACCACCACCAACAAAATCAAGCAATTCTAACTTATCATCATTTTTTAAGATTTGTTTGTCCCATCTGTCTTGTTTTACTATTTCCATATTCAATGCAGCAGCCATAACTTTATCTTCTACATGTAACTCTTTTAAGACCTCTGAAAGTGTCAATTCATTTCTAAACTCTTTTATCTTTCCATTCACTATAATATTCATAAATTTCTTCTCTTATATTTGTATAGAAAATTGTATCCTTTTTACTTGAATATATGCTCAATATCTGATATACTAATCAAAATATTAAAAAAAAGTTAAATAATCATGATGAATTCACAAGAATTATTGGAAAATGCTAAAGGCTTGAAATTGCTTTTTGCTGAGGATCACGATGAGCTACGCATAGCTATGGCAGAAATTTTAAAAAATTTTTTCCAAAAAGTTGACTGTGCATCAAACGGTGAAGAGGCTATTGAACTTTATACAAACAATACAATGAATTATTATGATATTGTTTTAACAGATATAAAAATGCCAAAACTTAATGGTGTGTTACTTACCGAGTCAATTTATGCTATTAATCCCGCACAAACCATCATTGTTTTATCTGCACATGATGAATCAGACTACCTTTTGCCATTAATAAACTTAGGAATAGAAAAATTTATAAAAAAGCCTATAGATTATCAAGAGTTGATAGAAGTACTTACTAATGCTGCTAAAAAAATTAATACTTGCATAAGAGAGGCATCTCCTGCACAAAAAATACCTATTAAATTAAGTGACACATGCACATACGATGCAATTAAAAAGCTTTTTTATAAAAACAACAAAACTGTATATTTTACAAAATATGAGATTATATTTTTTGAACTTCTCAGCGACAATCTTGGGAAGGTATATTCCAATGAAGATATCGTAAGCCATTATCATTCACTGGAAGAAGATATAGACCCAAAAAATATTAGAAAACTTGTCTCAAAACTCAGAAAAAAAATACCCTCGAATCTTATAGAAAGTATTTATGGCGTCGGGTACAGAATCGTACCACAACTTTAAAGATTAGAAATATACTTTGCCACAGCTTGTATATCTTGATCTGAAAGTTTAGACGCTTGTCCTTGCATAACAGCTTTCATACTTGAACCATACGTTCCTGCTTTATAACCATGAAGTGCTGTTGTTATTTTTTTCACACTCCAACCTTTAATAATCTGAGATTTTCCCAATGCTTTTTTCTCTGCATGTGGACCATGACAGCTTGAGCATACTACGAAAATTTTTGCACCATTTGGAGCAGCTACAGTAGCCGAAGCACTTGGAACTGCTTTTGCAACTTTTTTAACAACTGGTTTAGCTACTGCTTTTATTTGTGCTTTTGGTGCAACAACTTCTTTAGCAACCTCTTTAACAACTGGTTTAACCGCTGATGTTGTTTGTGCCTTTGGAACTGCAGCCTGTTGCGAACTTTCTTGCGAACCTTTTTCACTGCTACAGCCAATAAGAAACATTGCCAATACAGCCGATAATACTATTTTCATCTTTCACTCCTTAAATTTTATTAATTATTGTACAGTAATTTTTAGATATAATTGCTTTAATTTAATAAAGTGATAACAACTATGAATTTTGAACCATATCCATTTGAAAAACTAACAAATTTACTAGAAAATATAGAAGCAAACCAGAGCTATTCTCCATCTATTTTAACGATTGGCGAACCGCAATTTGAGACGCCTGATTTTATACAAGAGTCATTATCTAAAAATACGGCTCTTTTAAAAAAATACCCAAAAACTACCGGTGAAGCTGTTTTAAGAGAAGCACAAAGAAGTTTTATTTCTAAAAGATTTTGTGTAGATTTAGACGATACACAAATAATTCCTACATTTGGAACGCGTGAAGTACTTTTCAACTTTCCACAGTTTTTACTATTTAACAAAAAAAATCCCGTTATCGCTTATACAAACCCTTTTTACCAAATATATGAAGGAGCAGCGATTGCAACACGTGCAAAAGTTTTGCATCTTAATTTAAGCGAGAAAAACAACTTCAAACCAGAAATAAATGAAGAAAAATTACGTACATGTGATTTAGTCATACTCAATTTTCCAAACAATCCTACAACGGCAACACTGAGCGTTGAAGAGCTTGGTGAATGGGTAAAACTTGCACTCAAGTATGACTTTGTACTTTTAAATGATGAGTGTTATAGTGAAATATATACCGACAAACCGATTCCTTCACTGCTTGAAGCTGCTTTACATGTAAAGAATGAAACTTTTAAAAATGTTTTAGTAATTAACTCTATTTCTAAGCGTTCTTCAGCACCGGGGCTTCGCTCAGGATTTATAGCTGGTGATGCCCAAATACTCAAAGAGTATATGAAATACAGAACTTATGTAGGCTGTGCTTCACCTCTACCTTTGCAATATGCAGCGGCAGCAGCATGGAATGATGAAGAACATGTTGCTAAAGCCAGAGCGGTTTATAAAGAGAACTTTCAACTTGCTAAAGAGATACTAAAAACTAAAATTCCAGATGCTACATTTTACCTATGGTTACATGTAGGCGATGCACTGGAATTTACAAAAAGACTTTATAAGAACTATAATGTAAAAGTACTTCCGGGTGAATACTTGGCAAGAGAAGATGCAAAAGGTGAAAATCCGGGTAAAGGTTTTATTCGTATTGCCCTCGTTGAAAGTCCGCAAAGAACAAAAGATGCACTGATAAGAATCAAGGAGTGTTTAAATGAGCAAAACTAAAGAATTAAAAGAAAAAGTGTTACAAGCACAGCAAAAGAGTGATATAGCCGCGTTATATATTTTAGAACAACAGGCTCATGATACTTTTGATGAAGAGACACTCCAAGGTTTTTATGCCAATATTTTAGATTTGGCATTAGAACGGCTTACACAAACACTCGAGGCACATAAAAAAATGGATATGAATGAGGTTCAAGATTTTGCTACACTTCGTGCCTTATATGAATATGCAATAGAACATTACTCTGCTGGTGAAACTAATGATGCAGCGGCACTTTTTGAAGTACTCAGCGGTTTAAGTAATGATGAAAAATTTTCTGCTGCTGTAAAGTTACACTGGATATCTGCTTCAGAAAAAATTTCTTTAGACGATTTTTTAGATAGAATTGCTGATATTGAAGCTACTCAAAGAGCTGGGACTTTTTATATCAGTCAGTTTGAACAAGAGGCACAAAAATTGCTATATAATGCGAAAGATAAAGGCGACAAGTCATGAAAATACATTTTATCGGCATCGGTGGTATCGGCATTTCAGGACTTGCTCAGTATATGCATCACAAAGGCCATGAAGTCAGTGGTTCAGATATAAAAGATACCGTAATCACCCAAAACCTTCGTAAACAAGGCATACATGTAACAGTGCCCCACTCTGCGGATGCTATAAACAATCAAGATTTAGTTGTTCATTCGGCTATTATTCGTCCTGATAATCCTGAAATTGTTGCAGCAAAAGAAAAAGGTATAGAAGTCCTTGCACGTCGCGAAGCACTCGTAAAAATTCTTGATGACAAAAAAGTTTACTCTGTTGCAGGAGCACATGGAAAAAGCACTACGACTGCAATACTTGCCGCTATTATGAGTGGTTCGGCTATTATTGGAGCAGAATCAAAAGAATTTAGCTCAAATGTGAGATACGATGCAACAAGCGATATTATGATTTTTGAAGCTGATGAAAGTGATGGCAGTTTTGTAAATTCAAATCCTTATTGTGCTATTGTTATCAACGCCGAGCCTGAACATATGGAGTATTATGATTATAATTATGAAAGATTTTATGATTCTTATAAAACATTTATAAACCTTGCTCCGCTTAAAGTTCTCAATGCTGAAGACCCTTTTTTAGCAACACTTGTTGATACAGTCGAGGCACACTGGCTTTACCCAAGCAAAGATATTCAAAACATAGAATTTGTACTGATAAATAATGAACCACATACTCGCTTTACTTTTCGTGAGTTTGGTAGTTTTGATGTTTGGGGATTTGGTAAGCACATTGCTATTGACGCTGCTCTTGCAATTCTCGCTGCACATGAATCAATGGATATACAAACAATACGAAAGAACCTTTTAAACTTTAAAGGTATAAAAAAGCGTTTTGATATTGTAGGATTTGAGAATGACAGTGTAATTATTGACGATTATGGACATCATCCTACGGAAATAAAAGCCACTTTTGAGTCAGTCAAAGAGTATGCAGCACTCAAAGGTTTTGATAAAATCACAGCCATTTGGCAACCGCATAAATACTCAAGAACTATTGATAATTTAGATGCATTTATAAAATGCTTTGATGGGGCTGCCGAGCTTATTATTTTACCTGTTTGGTCTGCAGGAGAAACAGCACGCGACATTGATTTTCAAGAAAGTTTTAAAGATTACAATCTCACTATGGCCGATAAAATATCACGGGCTAACAATACCATAACAGTGATAAAAGACAATAAAAATCTGGAAACGCTTGATAAAGGGCTCATTATTGGCTTTGGGGCGGGTGACATCACTTACCAAATTAGAGGAACTGCATAATGGCATATATTGTCTCTTTTGTTCTTTTAATCATACTCTTTTACATAATGCACTTCTTCACAGAACTGACAAAAATGCATAAAATCTCCATCACAATGGTACTTTTTATAATTATTTACAGTGCTATCTCTTATAATACATATCAAAATAATCAAAGAACAAAACTACTCAATGTAGTAACAAAATATAATCAGGGAAAAACAATCAAATGTAACGGGAGAGATATTAACGCAACAACATATTCATTAAGCATAGGAACATATACATTTATTGGCAAAGAAAATACACCACATTATGCAGAAATGATAAGTGTTACAAGTTGTGAATAGAAATTTAAGTATAGAGGTGATAAAATCTTTTTTTACTTCCCCATCACAGAGGCTTAATACTAAATGAATACCCAACAAGAAACAAACTGCATACAAGACGATGAAATTGATTTAAGAGAGTTGTTTCATACGCTTTATCAATACAAGACATTTATAATAGCATTTACACTCTGTGTTACTCTATTGGCTACCATATATGCATATATAAAAACCCCGATTTATGAAACTGATGGAATTGTAGAAATTGGGAACTATAAACTTAATAATAATAATAATAATAATAATAATAATAATAATAATAATAATAATAATAATAAAGTCCTTCTTGATAATGCTTTTCAATTATCAAAAGAGTTAAATGTTATTTTTGTAGATATGCATAAAAATGATAAAAATGCACCTGCAAAAATTGTTTCCATAACGGTACCAAAAAAGCAAAACACCTTTATAGAGATTAAAGCTGAAGGAATATCCAATAAACTAGCATCCCAAAAAATAAGTGAAGTAGTTGCCTATATACAGACAAAACATCAAAAAATTCTTAATGATGTCAGTGAAAGACGTAAATTTGAAATAAAGAATGTTGAAAGAAAAATAAAAAATATAAAAAATAAAGAGACAAGCCTTTTAAATAACAAAATAAGACTTCAAGAAGACAGTTTACATAATTATGCAAAACAGATTACATTGATAGAGAAAAATTTTAAAATATTACAAACTAAAAATCCATCTTTGGCTGCACTAGAATTGATGCAAAAAAAAGATTTATTAGATTTTATACTAAAATCAAATTTGCAATTAATTGAATTAAAAGATAAAAAAGAAAATTTAAATACTAATGTTATTTGGAGTTTACAAGAGAAAAAAAATCTTTTAGCATCAATGTTGCTCCCCCATAATTATAAAAATTCTCATATAGTAGGTTCTATTTTAACAAATAATTATCCTGCTAAACCTAAGAAAAAGCTCATTATCATTGTTGCATTCATTACAGGATTAATTCTCTCTATATTTTTGGTATTTTTTTATGTTTTTATAAAAAATGAAGATGAAGCATCACACTGATTCGGAACCTAGGTTTTAACCTAGGCTAATTTGCTTTAAAGCCTATAAGACAAGGTTAAAACCTTGCTTCCGAAGATCAGGCAAGGTTCCGAAGAACATAATACTTTTTATGTTATAATTTACATACATTATTACACTTACACTAAATCAAAGAATATTAAACACTATGAAAACAGACAAAACGTCAAAAATCCACACATTAATCAACCAACTTGATTTAAATGCACATATTGAGCAGTTTCAAAGCTTTTTTTCTCGTGAACACTCTTTATATATTGAAGGTGACCAAGAGTTGCACTTTCGCTATATAAAAGAACTTGATAAACTTGAGTTTAAAGCACCGCCTAAAGTTGCTGACTTTTTTGAAATAAAAGGACATTTGAAAAAACATGGTGTTTTGAATTTTGAACAGATATTTGAAATCGTAAAAATTATTCGCTATTTTCGTTACTTTAAAAATCGTGAACTTGAAGGTCTCATCGGTGAGTGGATGGAAAAATTCATCATTCCTGAAACTTTTTTAGAAATAGAAAAATATTTTACGCATGATGGAAAATTTGAAGAAAATTTGGATGAGAACCTTTTTAGACTCTCACAAAGAGTACACGAACATAAAAATAATATTTCAGGCTCGCTCAAAAGAATGATGTCAAGTTCTAAACTCACAGGTTATCTTGTCGATACACAAATTCACTTTATAAATAATGAAGAGTGTCTGCTTGTACGTGGCGGATTTAATCATGTTCTCAAAGGGGCAGTTGTTGGACGAAGTACGGGAGGATTTTTTTATGTTGCACCCGATAGCATCCTCAAATCAAAAGAACAAATTCGCTTTATTGAGCAAGAACGTGAAACCATTTTTTATGAATATGCCAAAGAATTCTCAAAAAAACTTTATGAACTACAGCCTTTTATAAATTTCATAGACAAAGAGTTTACAAAATTTGATAACTATCAGGCACGAGTACTGTTTGCAAAGAGTAAAGATTTACAGCTTATAAAAAGTAAAAAAGATTCAAAAATAGTGCTGAGTGATTTTATTCACCCTGCTCTGCACAACGCAAAACCCATAAATGTTGACTTTTCAAAAAATATTTTAATGATTACAGGGGTGAATGCCGGCGGAAAAACGATGCTTTTAAAGTCCATTTTAGCTTCTGCCTTTATGGCAAAATACATTATACCCATGAAACTTAATGAGGCTAAATCCCATATAGGTAATTTTAAAGTCGTACAAGCCATCATAGATGACCCACAAAACGTTAAAAATGACATTTCTACTTTTGCAGGAAGAATGCAGCAGTTTTCGCGAATTTTTGAGTATAAATCTGCTCTTCTAGGCGTAGATGAAATAGAACTCGGAACAGACTCTGATGAAGCGGCGGCTCTGTTTAAAGTGATACTTGATGATTTAATAAGACGAGGACAAAAGGTCGTTGTCACCACACACCACAAACGTCTTGCAGCACTTATGGCTGACCGTGATGATGTTGAACTCATGGCTGCTATTTATGATGAAGAACAGCGAAAACCTACCTATGAATTTATGCAAGGCATCATAGGAAAAAGTTACGCTTTTGAAACGGCAAGCCGTTATGGCATAACAAATAAAATAGTCAATGAAGCCAAAAGAGTTTATGGTGATAATTCCGAGAAGCTCTCTTTACTCATTGAACGCGGTTCACAACTTGAACGTGAACTCAAACAAAAGCATAAAAAAGTTGATGATCAACTTTATGAAATTTCAAAAAAAGAGCTGGCACTCAAAGAACAAAAAGAAGAACTTTTCAAAGAGCTAGAAGAACAAAAAGCACTCCTCAAACGCTCGTATGATGTTGCAATAAGTGAAGCAAAAAATGCGGCAAAGGCAGGTGATATAAAAGAGATTCATCGAGCTATGAACAAAGCAAACAAAAAACTGCCAAAACAGACACAAAAAGAGAATAAAAGAGATATAGAATTTCACGTGGGCGACAAAGTAAAATACCACTCGCAAAAGGGGGCTATTATCTCCATGAAAGGCAAAGATGAAGCGACCATAGAAGTTGATGGCATGCGTGTACGAGTCAAAACAAAACAGCTCAAACATACACAAATTATAAAGAAAAAGCCGACAACACATCTGAATCTACATGTAGAAAAAAAAGCAGGACTAAAATGTGACCTGCATGGATTGCGAGCAGATGAAGCCTGTGAAGTTTTAGACAAATTTTTAAGTGATGCTCTTATAAACGGCTGGGATGAAGTTATAGTTTATCACGGTATAGGGACAGGAAAGCTCTCTTATGCTGTGAAAAATTTCCTCTCAGCCCATCCACGCGTGAAAAAATTTGAAGATGCACCTCAACACCTCGGTGGTTTTGGTGCGAAAATAGTAACACTCTAATGGCAAAAAAAATAGCCATAATAGGTGGCGGGGCATCAGGGCTTTTATGTGCAATTTTTTGTGCAAAAGCAAGAGCCGATGTTACGCTCTTTGAGCAAAATAATAAATGTGCCAAAAAGATTTTAGTCTCTGGAAATGGGCGATGCAATATTACAAATAAAAATCTACATGTAAACGATTTTTTCTCACAAAATCCGGAATTTATAACGTATGCCATCCATAGTTTTGGCTTTAAAGAATTTGAAAAGTTTGCTGCTTCTATTGGACTTATTTTAGATGTACTTGATGATGGCAGAGCCTATCCATTAAGTAATGAAGCAAAAAGTGTTGCCAAACTTTTTGAGGAGTATGCTCGCAGTCTTGGCGTAGTTTTTCATACAGAAGAAAAAATCACAGATATTCAAAAGCTTTTGCATAAATATGAGAATGTTGTTGTGGCAACTGGTTCACGTGCTGCATCTCATTTAGGTGGAAATGCCGATGCAGAAGAGTTTGCCAAAACTTTTGGACATACGATAAGTGAGGCCTACCCTTCTCTTGTGCAGCTGCATTTATCTTCAAAAACTGCTCATAAAATGAGTGGAGCTAAAATCAACGGCGAAGTCACACTGCTAATTAATCATCAAAAAGAGACGAGCATAAGCGGTGATATTCTTTTTACAAATTATGGTGTTTCCGGTTTTGCTATTTTAGATATTTCTCAACGTGCGAGTCAAGCACTTTTAGCATATGAAGCAGTCTCTATTTCCATTAATCTGCTGCCCGCATTTACTGCACAAAAACTCTCTGCACATATTCTACATGTAAAGAAAAATATATCTGAATTCACTCTTTTAGATATATTAGTAGGTTTAGTGCCTCTTAAAATTGCTAATGGTATTTTACAAGATCTACATGTAGATGCTCAAACTAAAAATATAGATACAAAACTCTCAAAAAAGATAGCAAATTTAATGCTCAACTGGCGTTTTGAAGTCACTGACACACATGGGTTCAGACATGCAGAAGTCAGCGGTGGCGGTATAAATACAGATGAAATAGACCCTAAAACTTTTGAATCAAAAAAGAAAAAAAATCTTTACTTTATAGGGGAGTGTCTCGATGTCGTCGGCAGACGCGGCGGATACAACTTTGCCTTTGCATGGGCGAGTGCATACACAGCAGCAAAGGCTATAAGCGCAGATTAAAAGACAAACAGATAAAATATCCTTATACTAATACAGGATGTTTTCATGTCAACACCGCTTATAATTCTTATAGTTCTTGCTATACTTTTGGTACTTATGTATAACTCGCTAGTAGCAAAGAAAAATCAGGTAGAGAATATTTTTGCCTCTGTTGATACCCTTCTAAAAAAACGCTACGATTTAATACCCAACCTTGTCGCTTCAGTCAGTAAATATATGGAGCATGAAAAATCTATACTAGAAGATGTCACTAATCTTCGCGCACAGGCAAACAAAGCAAATTTGAGCGATACACAGAAGATGGATTTGGACAAAAAAATGAGTGCTGCTCTTGGTTCCATAATGATTGCAGTTGAAAACTACCCTGAACTTAAAGCAAATGAAAATGTTTTACATCTGCAACACTCTCTTAATGAAGTAGAAGCACAAATTTCAGCAGCACGTCGGGCATATAATCAAGCGGTGACAGATTATAACAATGCTTCAGAGCAAATTCCTACAA
>JALUXS010000117.1 GCA_027013185.1 Sulfurimonas sp. | reverse complement strand
AATGGCCGGATGATGTGGATTGTACACAAGAAGTTGTAAAAAGCTTACAAGAAAAAGGCTTGTGGGACTTAGATGAAAAATTAAACAATAAGTTTCAATTATAAAATTTTTCTATTAAATTTAAGTGATGTAAGGAATATATAATAATTTCTAATGTAATATCAACTAAACAAATTAAACTATAGGAATACTTCATGAATAAATTTTTGTTAATTGTGCTCTCGTTAACTATTTTTACGCTTTCTTCATCAGATGCTGCCATATATAAAGGTCAAAGAATCTTTATAAAAAAATGTTTAAAATGTCATAAATCAGGACAAAATTTTGTTGCAAAATATAAAATGAGACATTGGAAAAAACTGATGAGAAAAAAAGGGCGACCTTTAGCTGAAATACACTTAAAAAGTCAAAAAGCAAAAAAATCATGGAAATACTTTAAAAGTAGAAGATATTTTAAAAAATCACGACACTTAAAACAGTTTTTGGTTGAATATGCCAAGGACAGCGGAAATGTTCCTGCCTGCAATTAATACCTACCAAAATGAAGCTTAATCGCTTCATTTTGTTTGCTCTCTTTGTAAAATCTCTCTTTTTAGATAAAATATCAAACTTTTTAATACTATTTATGAAATAAACTAAGGAAAAATTATGAAAAAAATGTGGTCAGGTCGTTTTTCGGCATCTGCTTCAAATCTTTTAGATCAATTTAATGCTTCAATTATGTATGACAGAAAACTCTATCGTGAAGATATAGAAGGTTCTTTAGCACATGCACAAATGCTTGAAAAACAGGGTATATTAACACAAAATGAACTTAAACAAATTCAAGAAGGACTTACTCAAGTTAAAAACGAGATTGAGTCTGGAACATTTGAATGGAATATTTCTGATGAAGATTTACATATGGGCATTGAAAAACGTTTAACACAAATCATTGGTGATGCAGGAAAAAAATTGCATACTGCAAGAAGCAGAAACGATCAAGTTGCTGTTGATTTTCGCCGTTTTGTTTTACGCAAAAATTTAGAAATTACAGAGCTTGTAAAACTTTTAATGCAAGAAATTCTTGTAGTTGCCCAGAAACATACAGAGACTCTTTTACCTGGTATGACACATCTTCAACATGCACAACCTATTAACTTTGGTTTTCATCTTGGAGCCTATCTTTCTATGTTTAAACGGGATATAGAGAGGTTTGAAAGTTCATATACTCGTAACAATGTGTCACCTCTTGGCTGTGCAGCATTAGCAGGAACACCACATAATATTGACAGAGAATACAGTGCCGAGCTTCTTGGATTTGACAGCGTAAGTGTGAATTGTTTAGATACAGTTAGTGACAGAGATTTTGCACTAGAAATTCTTTTTAATATATCGACTATGATGATGCATATTTCACGTTTAAGTGAAGAGTTGGTTCTTTGGTCATCTTATGAATTTGGATTTATTGAACTTAGTGATGAGTATTCAACAGGCAGTTCAATTATGCCACAAAAGAAAAACCCTGATGTTCCTGAACTCCTTCGTGGAAAGACAGGACGCGTATATGGTGCACTTATGGGGCTTTTAACTGTTATGAAAGGCCTGCCTCTTGCTTATAACAAAGATACGCAAGAAGATAAAGAAGGTGTTTTTGATGCAGTTGAGACAGCTGAAATATCTTTAGAGATTTTAAAAGAAGCGATAAAAACGATGCAGGTAAAACCGAAAAATATGGATGCTGCCTGTAAAGTAGGGCATCTCTCAGCAACAGATTTGGCTGATTATTTGGTAGAAAAATGCAACATTCCATTTCGTGAAGCACATTTCATTACAGGAAAAGCAGTTGCTAAAAGTGAAGAGTTAGGCATTGACTTAAGTGTAATTGAGCTGAAGTATTTACAAGAAATTGATAATAGAATTTCGGAAGATGTTCTTGAATTTCTTGGTTTAAAAAATTCTATGAATGCACGAAAATCACAAGGCGGTACTGCAACGCAAAGAACAAAAGAACAGTTGGATTCTTTTAAAAAATATTTACAGGAGAAGTAGAAAATGAAAGTAAGTGTATCACATAAAGAAGGTATGAAATTTGAGGCTAAAACTGCAAAAAGTAGTTTTATAATTGATTGTCCTGTTATTTCACCGGTTGAGTATTTTTTATCGGGTGTTATTACATGTAGTGCTACTGATATGATTTTAATACCAAAAAATCAGGGAAAAACAGTAACTGATTTAGTTGTGGATGGGGATGCCGAGCGTGCAGAAGAGCATCCTCGTAAAATTGTAAAATTACATTTAACATATAGTTTTAACTCGGATGCTGATGATACAACAGCGGCACGATGGGTAATGGCATCACTTGAGACTTATTGTTCAACGGTCAATACCATTAGAGATACAGCAGAAATTTCATACTCTATTACACATAACGGCAAATTAATTCGTGAAAATGAAAAAATGATTAGTGGTGGGGGAAGTACAATAGATATGGGTGAGATAGAGTCTTGTCCAAGTTAGAGAAAATCTCTAACTAGAGGTAGTCTTTAGGATCGGCATCACTGAAGTGTCCCCATTTTAGTTTCGCTCCGCCTAGGACGTGGTAATGTAAATGTTTTACTTCCTGTCCGCCATTTTCTCCTACATTTGTAATAACTCTATATCCGTTTGTATCAATAGCTAATTCTTTGGCGAGTTCTTGTATAAATGTTGTCATTCCTGCCATTGTTTCACCTGTAACTTCATTAAAACTATCTACATGTAATTTTGGAATTACCAAAACATGCACAGGAGCCTTTGGATTTATATCATGAAATGCTAAAAAATTTTCATTTTCTAACACTATATTCGCGGGTATCTCTTTATTCACAATTTTACAAAATAAACACATAATTTTTTCCTTGATTTTTGGTTATTGTAGCATATAAAAGCTATTTATAACAAATTTTTGAGTATAATCGGCGTAAAATTAATGATTATGGAGACTCTATTGAAAGAGTGGTATGATAAAATTAAACAAGCACAGAGTGTAGAAAATTTAGAAGATATTCGCATAGCTGTCTTTGGAAAAAAAGGCGTTTTGGCTGCAGAATTTGCTAAAATGAAAGATGCTGCAAATGAGCAAAAAGCACAGATTGCAAAAGATTTAAATATGCATAAGAGTGCACTTATGAATGAATTTACTGCGAAAAAAATTGCACTTCAAACCCAGGCATTACAACGTGCTATGAAAGAAGAAGCCATAGATGTTTCAATGTTTAGCACAAAATCTTCAGCAGGTGCATTGCATCCTGTTATGGAGACTATGGATAGAATCGTGGAATATTTTTCTTCTATGAATTTTGCAGTTAAAACAGGACAAATAGTCGAAGATGATTTTCATAACTTTGAAGCATTAAATTTGCCTAAATATCATCCTGCCCGTGATATGCAAGATACTTTTTATTTTAAAGATGAAATGCTTTTACGTACGCATACATCTCCTGTACAAATTAGAACAATGCTTGAATCAAAACCTCCTATTCGTATGATAGCCCCTGGTGCGGTATTTCGTCGTGATTATGATTTAACACATACACCAATGTTTCATCAAATTGAAGGTTTGCTTGTTGATGAAGAGGGAAAAGTTTCTTTTGCTAATTTAAAATTTATTTTAGAAGATTTTTTAAAGTATATGTTTGGTGATGTAGATGTACGTTTTCGTCCTTCTTTTTTTCCTTTTACGGAGCCTTCTGCAGAAGTAGACATCTCTTGTGTTTTTTGTAAAGGTGAAGGATGTCGTGTATGTTCTCATACGGGATGGCTGGAAGTGCTTGGCTGTGGTATAGTTGATCCAAATGTTTTTGAAGCGGTAGAGTATAAAAATGTAAGTGGTTATGCATTTGGTTTGGGTGTTGAACGTTTTGCAATGCTCATTCATCAAATAGGTGACCTTCGCTCACTTTTCGAGGGAGATATTAAGTTACTGGAGCAATTTCAATGATAGTTACTAAAAGTTGGTTACATGAGTGGATTGATCTTGATGGAATTACAACACAAGAGTTGGCAAAAACTTTTAACGCTATAGGTTTGGAAGTTGATAGAATTCATGAATATAGAGTTCCTGCTAAAATAGTTTTTGGAAAAGTTTTAGAGTGCGAGAAACATCCTAATGCAGATAAATTAAATATTTGTCAAGTAGATATTGGGTCTTGTGTGCGTCAAATTGTATGTGGTGCATCTAATGTGCGAGCAGGGCTTACTGTAGTTGTAGCAACTATTGGTGCTGTTATGCCATCAGGACTTGCTATAAAACCTGTAAAATTACGTGGTGTTGATTCTGAGGGTATGATATGTTCTGCTTCTGAAATAGGCTTACCTGATTTGGGTAAAGGCATTATGGAACTTGATGAGAGTATTGGAACATTTACATTAGGTCAAGAAGTAAACGACAATCCTATTTTTAATGATGATTTAATTGAAATAGAACTTACTGCAAATCGTGGTGATTGTTTAAGTATTCGTGGTGTGGCGAGAGATTTAAGTGCTGCATTTGACAGACCGATAAGAGAATATGAAAAAACTGACAATGACGAAAAAAGAGGAATAGGCAGAATTTTATCTTTAACACATGAAAAAGCTTTAGATGTAAACCTTCGATACAAAGCGATTGATCTTAAAGAGCTTACATTGCCTTTTATTATGAAGCTTCGCCTTGGTCAGATTGAAGATACTCGAAAATGCGATGTAGAAGCCTTAACTCTTTATGTAACACATAGTACAGGTGTCATTTTAAGAGCATATAAACATGAATTTTTTACTAAAAACGATGAAATAATGGCAAAAGTTATTCTTGGTGAAGATAATAAGGATTATGCATGCATAAAAGCAGAAGATGGTCGAATTGCTTCGACTGTAGGTATTATTCAAAAAGATGAATCAAAAGTACTACAAAATGAAGGTATTATATTATTAGAAGCGAGTTATATTCCGCCAGATATTATTTCTAAAAAAATGGCAGATAAAAAAATAGAAGCTGGCCCAATGTTTTATAAAACATCTCGTGGAAGTGAACCTGAATTAGAAGGTGGGCTTTCTTATTGTATAGATTTAATCGAATTTAATTCTGTTTCCTCCACATTCAGTGGAAGTATAGAACTCTCAAACTCTTTTAAAGAAAAAATTGTCATTATCACAAAAGAAGAAATTGATGCTATTATAGGTGCAAAAATCGACAAACTTGTAATAACAAAAATTTTGAAAAATCTTGGCTTTGATGTTTCAAAATCTTCTACTGATAAATTTGTAATTACTGTACCGCAATTTCGCCATGATATAGTCAATAAACAAGATATTGTTGAAGAAATTGTACGTATGGTAGGTATTGATAATATTCCTTCAAAAGCTTTTATGCTTAAAGAAGATAATAGACTTGAAGATAATTACTTTGCCTATAAAAAACGCTCAATTTTTAGACATAGATGTGCACAAAGCGGTTTCTTTGAATCTGTCCATTTTGTATTTGATGAGAAAAAAGTTTTAGAATCGTATGGTTTTGAAACAACAAAAAAAGAGTTGGAACTTCTTAACCCTATTGTGCAAACTCTGGATACTTTGCGTCCGACTTTGCTTACAGGACTTTTAAAAGCGGCATCAGCAAATGTGAAAAATGGCTATGCCTCTGTGAAACTGTTTGAAATAGGTTCTGTGTTTACACCTCTGAGAGAAGAATCTTATAAAATGTCATTTTTATTTAGTGGAGACAAAGAAAATGAGAACTTTGCAAATGGAGGTAAACCCGAAAAAATGGATTTTGCCTATTTTGTTCAAAAAATAGCTGATATAGTAGGAGATGTTGAACTTCGTGAATATGAAACAAAACATTCACTTTCTCATACTTACCAAACAGCAGAGGTGTTTTTACAAGGAGAATCTATAGGTGAACTTTTTAGAGTGCATCCTGAAGTTGAAAAAGCGTATGATTTAGAACAAACATTTATGTGTGAACTAGATTTTACAAAAATTCCTTATGCCCTTAAAACAGCAGAACAAGCTTCTAAATATCAAGCTTCTTTTAGAGATTTAAGTATTATTATGCCAAAAGATATGTCATATGAAAAAGTTAAAAATGTGATTGATGCAAATGCACTTAAAGAAGTAATCCGCTTTTACCCTGTTGATAAATACAGTGATGAAAGTTTGGGTGAGAATATGAGCCTTTCTCTTCGTTTTGTGTTACAGTCAGATGACAAAACATTGCAAGAAGAAGACATAACAGGAGCTATGGATACAATTCTTAACGCGCTCAACAGTGAACTTGGAATTGGTCTGCGATGAATAAAGTAGTAGTTTCTCCTGCGAAAGTTTTTTCTCTGAATATTTCTGAAATTGCACCTGATAAGTCAATTTCACATCGAAGTGTTATGTTCTCAATGCTCAGTAATGGAGTAAGTGAGATAGAAAATTTTTTACGGGCAGAAGATACACTTAACTCCTTAAAAATAATTAAAAATCTTGGTGCAGAAGTTGAGGATAATGGTAAAACAATAAAAATATCTTCAAATGGTATACAAGAGTCGTTTGAAATTTTAGATTGTGGTAATTCAGGAACGGGAATGCGACTTTTTTGCGGGCTTTTAAGTTCTGCGAAGGGTCATTTTATTCTCACAGGAGACAAATATCTCCGCGGCCGTCCTATGAAACGCGTAACAGCACCCCTTATAAGTATAGGTGCAAAGATTGATGGAAGAGAAAATGGTGATTTGGCACCGCTTAGTATTCGTGGCGCTTCACTCAAAGCTTTTGATTACAAAAGTCAAATTGCTTCTGCACAGGTAAAATCTTGTATGATTTTAGCAGCATTGCATGCAGATGGTGTTTGTACTTATACAGAGCCGGAACTCTCACGTGATCATACTGAGAGAATGCTTAAAGGCATGGGAGCAGATATAAAAGTAAATGGATTAAAAACTACTATAAATCCATTGAAAAACCTACTTACACCTTTGAAAATTCGAGTTCCGGCTGATCCATCTTCTGCTTTTTTCTTCGCAGTCGCAGCTGCCATTACACCTGATTCCAATGTTATCTTAGAAGGGGTAACCCTTAATCCTACTCGTATTGAAGCATTTAAAGCACTTGAGCGTATGGGTGCAGATATATCTTATGAATTATTAGAAGATAAATATGAACCTGTTGGGAATATACATGTAAAATATGCTCCACTACATGCAATTTTGGTTGAGAACAATATTTCATGGTTAATTGATGAGCTGCCGGCACTCTCAATTGCAATGGCATGTGCAAAAGGTGAAAGCCTTGTGAAAAATGCCAAAGAACTTCGCGTGAAAGAGAGTGATAGAATTACTACAGTGGTGCAGGGATTACAATCTTGTGGCATACATGTAGATGAATATGAAGATGGCTATAAAATTATTGGTTCGACATTGAAAAAAGCAAAAGTCGATAGTGGTGGAGACCATAGAATTGCTATGAGTTTTATCATTGCTGGACTCAAATGTGGGATGGAAGTAAGAGATTTAGAATGTATTAATACATCTTTTCCAAACTTTTTTGAACTGTTAAAAAAAATCACAACAATTGAAATTTCTTAAACTTTCTCACCGATAGGTGTAGCTTTAGTGAGAGGAATTTACAAAGGAATTACTTTCTTTGTGAAGGAGACAGATATAATGAAGATAGAACTTGCTGAAAATTATGGTTTTTGTTTTGGTGTGAAGCGTGCCATAAAAATTGCCGAAGAAAATAAAAATGCATCAACATACGGACCACTGATTCATAATTCCAAAGAGATACAGCGACTTGATAATGATTTTAAAGTCGGTCTTATTGAAGATTTTAAAACTTTTCAGCCCGGTGATAAAGCAATTGTTCGTACACATGGAATTGTGAAAGAAGAACTTGCCCAGTTGAAACAAAGCGGTGTGGCTGTGGTTGATGCAACCTGTCCATTTGTGACAAAACCACAAGAGATTGCACAAGAAATGAGTGAGCTTGGTTACAGTGTAGTTATTTTTGGAGATGAAGCACATCCTGAAATTAAAGGTGTAAAATCATATGCAACAAATGGTGCTGTTGTTGTCACTTCTGTTGATGAATTAGAAGATTTAAAACTGCATGAACGTATAGCTTTGATTGCTCAAACAACGAGAAAAGTCCAAGAATATATGGAAATAGCAAATTATCTTATTCCACGTTATAAAGAAGTTAGAGTTTTTAATACCATTTGTAATGCAACCTTTGAAAATCAAGAAGCTGTAAGAAAACTTTCGAAAAAAGCAGATGTAATGATAGTTATTGGTGGCAAAAATTCATCAAATACCAAGCAACTCTTTAGTATAGCAAAAGAGCATTGCAAAGAGAGCTATCATATAGAAGATGAACATGAATTAAACTTTACATGGTTTAATGATAAAAAGCTTTGTGGTGTTACTGCAGGTGCCTCAACACCGGACTGGATTATACAAAATGTCATCAATTCAATAGAAAAAAGTATAAATTAATCATAGTTTAGTTATAATCACGACAATTTTTATGTAACAGAGGATAGGCAATGGCGTTCGATAACGAATCATTTGAAGAAGAAGAAAATTTTGCAGAGATGTTTGCTGCAAGTGAAAAGAAACAAGAAACAAGTCGCATCGTAGAAGGTGAGATAGTTGAGATACAAGCTGATGAGAACAGAGCATTAGTTGGTGTAGGTGATAAACTTGAGGGTATAGTTAACCTTGACGAAATTCGTGATGAAAATGGCGAGTTGAAATTTGGTACTGGTGATAAGATCAAAGTAATGGTAATGGGATACTATAATGAGCGTCCTAAAATATCTTACAAAAAAGTTTTAGAGCAAGAAAAAACTATTGAGTTTATTGATGCAAATAAAGAAGATTTTGAAGATCTTGTTGTTGAAGGTATTATTACAAAGAAAAACCGTGGTGGTTACGTAGTAGAAGCAGATGCTGTTTCATTTTTTATGCCACGTTCATTAGCTGCGTTTAAAGATACTGATGATGTAGTAGGTCGCAAAATTAAAGCACAAGTTGTTAAAATTGACCCAGCTGAAAATTCAATCATACTTTCTCGTCGTAAACTTTTTAATGAAGAGCGTAAAAAGAAAAAAGAGATTATTGACCAATTGATGGCTGAAGATGTTGTTGTAGAAGGCGTAATCAAAAAAATTACTAGCTATGGAATGTTTGTAGATGTTGGTGGTGTTGATGGTTTAGTTCATTACAACGAAATTTCTTACAAAGGTCCGGTTAATCCATCTAAGCTTTATAACGAAGGTGATGTAGTAACTGTAAAAGCTATCTCTTATGACAAAGATAAACGTCATCTTTCATTATCTATAAAAGCTGTTCAGCCTGACCCTTGGGCAGAAGTTGAAAGTGAATTAGATGAAGGTGATACAATTACTGTAACTGTTTCAAATATTGAAGCATACGGTGTATTTGTTGATCTTGGAAATGATATTGAAGGTTTCTTACATATTTCAGAAATTACTTGGAATAAAAATGTAAAAAATCCAAATGATTACTTGGAAGTAGGTCAAGAAATTGATGTTGAAGTGATAGAAATCAATTCAAATACACATAAACTTCGTGTTTCATTGAAAAGACTTTTACCAAAACCATTTGATGAGTTTATGAAAAAATACAATGAAGGTGATATCGTCACTGGAACTGTTACTTCTTTAACTGATTTTGGTGCATTTGTTCGTATTGATGGTGTAGAAGGTCTTTTACATAATCAAGATATTTCTTGGGAAAAGAACACAAAAGCAAAAGATGTTTTAAAATCTGGCGATGAAGTTGAAGTAAAAATTGCTAAAATTAATGAACAAGATCAAAAAATATCATTAAACCGTAAGACTCTTTTAGAATCACCTATAGATAAATTTGCTACAACTCACAACGTGAATTCAGTAGTAACTGGTACTATCCGTGATATTAAAGATTTCGGTGTATTTGTTTCTTTAGAAGATGGTGTTGATGCACTGATTCGTGATGAAGATTTAACTCCATTAAATAAAGAAGAGCTTGAAGCTGGTCAAGAAATTGAAGCTGCAATAGCAAACATTGATACTCGTCGTGACCGTATCCGTTTATCTGTTAAAAAATTAGACTATATCAAAAATCAGGCAATGCTTGAAGAGATTAATGATAATGAATCACACTCTCTTGGTGACTTGATAAAAGATAAATTTAAATAAGCTTATTATTTAAATGCAAAAGCTAATAAAATGGTTTGCTCCTCTTCTTGCTCTTGGAGTGGCTGTTTTTATTGTTTTTTTTTTAGTATCTATAAACTCGGCTGATGAGATTGTAGATACTAAACCTTTAACTGTAAAAACTGAAACAGTTCCAAAAAAACAAGAAAAAACATGGTTAAATCATTTTTCTAAATCTGAAAGACTTGGTTATTTTTATCCTGTCAATGAAGTATATGTTAGAGTAGATTTAGATGAAAAAATAATTAAAACTATTACTTATAAATTGTCTGCGAAACTTTTAGACCCTTATCAACTTTTTTGTCTAAAAGAAGAGTTACAAAGATATAAATTAAAATATTATCTGAAAAAAGATAGACAAGGTGTAGATTTACTTATTTATTCACAAGATGTTAATAAATTAAATATGTTGGTAAAAGTACTAAAAAATTACAAGATAAAGGCAGTTATTGTGCCTTTTAAAGAGGATTATTAAATGCAAAAATATACAGTAGTAGTGTGTGACCATATTCATGAAGCAGGTTTAAAAATGCTTGAGGATGATGAAAATATTAATTTTATAATGGCAGCTGATGTTGATAAAAAAGAGTTAGTTGAGACAATAATTCCAAAAGCTGATGTAGCAATTACAAGAAGTTCAACAGATGTAGATGATAATTTTATAGCACATGCAACAAATATGAAATCAATTGTTCGTGCGGGTGTTGGTGTAGATAATGTAAACATCCCGGAATGTTCTAAAAAAGGTATAATTGTTATGAATGTACCAACTGCCAATACAATTGCAGCAGTGGAACTTACTATGACACATATGCTCTCTTGTATGAGAATGTTCCCATACTCTCACGATCATTTAAAAAACCAAAGAATTTGGAAGCGTGAAAAATGGTATGGATATGAGTTAAAGGGTAAAAAACTGGGTATTATCGGTTTTGGTAACATCGGTTCTCGTGTAGCTAAACGTGCAAAAGCTTTTGAAATGGACATCGTTGCGTATGACCCATATATCAATCCTTCAAAAGTTACTGATTTAGATATGACATATACGAAAAATTTTGATGATATTTTGGCATGTGATGTAATAACAATCCATACACCTAAAAATAAAGAGACTATTGGAATCATTGATAAAGAAGAGATTGCTAAAATGAAAGACGGTGTTGTTTTAGTGAACTGTGCACGTGGTGATTTATATAATGAAGATGCTTTGTATGACGGTTTAAAATCTGGCAAGATTCGTTTTGCTGGAATTGATGTATTTGGAAAAGAGCCTGCAATAAACAATAAACTACTTGATTTAGATAATATTGTAGTTTCTCCACACTTAGGTGCAAATACTTATGAATCTCAGTATAATATCGGCACACAAGCTGCAGGAAATGCTATATCTGCTGCAAAAGGTATTGCGTACCCTAATGCGATGAACCTACCGATTGATGAGAGTAAAATACCTTCTTTTGTAAAGCCATTTTTAGAAATGGGACAAAAAATAGGATTTTTAGAGTCTCAAATCAATAAATCTAAAATAGTTTCTATTAAAGTAAAAGGACAAGGTGAAATAGCAAACTATCTTGATTCTCTTGCTACTTTTGTAACTGTTGGAGCACTTAGTCACTCTACAGAGTCTATTAATTATGTAAATGCTGATTTTGTTGCACAAGAAAAAGGGATAGAAACAGAGTCTGTAAACCTTGGTGATTCAGAAGTTTATAAAAATATTATTACGGTTAAAATCACTACAAATGAAGGAACAACAGCTGTTTCTGCTACTATCTTAGAAGATGGCTTACAACGTATTGTAGCTATTGATGGTTTCGATATAGAATTTGCTTTAAAAGGCGATATGATTTTCTTTAAAAACTCTGATGTTCCAGGTGTTATAGGAAGTGTAGGAACTATACTTGCAAACAATAATGTAAATATTTCAGATTTTTCACTAGCAAGAAATGAGCAATCAGAAGCACTTGCTGTGATTTTAGTAGATAACGCAGTGAATGATACGACATTAAGTGAATTGGCATCTTTAGATGCTTGCACAAGCGTAAACTACGCTCGTTTATAAAAAAAGTGAGACGCGAACTACTTATTGAAAGGTAGTTCCGCCATCAACAACTATTGTTTGACCTGTCAGCCAAGATGACTCGTTAGAACATAAAAACTTACATGCTCCCGTTAAATCTTCAGGCACACCCATACGAGAAAGTGGTGAGCGTCTTACAACTTCAGCTTTTACTTCTTCATAATTTGGAAATGCTTTGAGTGCATCTGTATCAATTGGTCCACCGCTTACCGCATTAACACGAATACCTTTTTCACCGAGTTCAGCAGCAGCATAACGTACCATCGCTTCCACTGCCGCTTTATTTGTTCCATGTCCTGCATAGTTTGGTGTATATACAAGATTCCCTGTAGAACTCATTGAAATTATACTCCCAGCACCATTTTTTTCCATTCTTTTTGCTGCTTCTTGTGCTCCAACAACAAAAGCATCTACAGTTGCAGTATAAATATTGTTTAAGCCTCTTGGTTTAAGTCTCATAAATGGTCCAAAACCACCAACAACGGCACGACCAGAAATAATTGCATTAGATATAAAGTAATCAAGTCTGTCGAAGTCTGCATCAAACTCTTTATAAACATCTTTATATGTATTTGGTTCTAAAATATCTAGTTTATATGCACGGCATTTAACATTGTAGTTTGTTTCTATGTCCGATATAATTTCATTAGCAGTATCAGTACTTGAAGCATATGTAAAAGCAATATTACAGCCTTCTTTTGCAAAAGCATAAACAATTGCTTTACCAATTCCACGTGTACCACCACTTATAAAAAGAGTTTTTTCTTTCATATTTTAGAGTCCTTTTATGTCGTAATTTTTCATTACTTCTTCAATTTTTTTCATATTTTCTTTACTTGGAGCAACAAGAGGCAGTCTATATTCTAATGTCTCTGTGAGTCCTGCAATATACATCGCCGCTTTTACAGGAATAGGATTGGCTTCACAAAACATTATTTTATTGAGTGGATAGAGCTTGTCGTTGATTGCTTTTGCTCCCATGAAATCACCGCTAAGTGCTTTACGTACAAGTTCTGATTTTAAATCAGGCATAAGGTTTGATGTCACAGATGTAATACCAGCTCCTCCATTTGCTAAAATAGGGTAATCAATAGCATCATCGCCAGAAAATACTTTTAATTCCGGTCTTCGAGAGAGCAGCTCTACTGTACGTTCAAGGCTTCCTGTTGCCTCTTTTACACCATAAATATTTTTTACATCATCAAAGAGTCTGATTGTTGTATCGGCTGAAATGTCCACACCTGTACGTCCTGGAACATTATAAAGCATAAAGGGGAGTTCGCTGACTGCCTCTGCAATTGCTTTATAATGTTGGTAAAGTCCTTCTTGTGATGGTTTGTTATAATAAGGTGAAACAGAAAAAACAGCATCAACACCACAGCTTTGTGCATGTTTTGCAATTTCTATTGCTTCATGTGTTGCATTACTCCCTGCACCTGCAAGAACTTTAGTGTGTGTGCCTTTACAAACTTGCACAGCTATTTCAATACATCGTTTATGCTCATCATGTGTAAGTGTAGCACTTTCACCTGTTGTTCCAACGGGACAGATTGCATCCATACCATTGTTTATTTGACGCTCTATTAACGCGGCATATGTCTGCTCATCAAGTTTGCCATTTTTAAATGGAGTTATAAGTGCGGTTGAAGAACCTGTTACTATATTCATTCTTATTAGCCTTTAAAATTAATGGCTAATTATAGCTAAAAAGTTTTAATATTTTGGGACTCAAAATTTTTAATATAGCGTTTTCTTTTTGCTTCTTTCATTTTTGAGTTATCTGCAATTATAAATCCTTCGACTACACCATGAAGCTCTTCATTGATACTAAAGTCAAAAAACCGTACAGCACCTTCATCATACAGCTCTGCATACTGTTTAAAGAGAGTTGGTACGGAAGTTCCCAAATCTTTAAGATATTTTTTTAATACCACAAAACCTTCTTTATATGATTTATATTTAAAAAGCATATCAAATTCCTGTTTTTGCTCATAGCTCATAAAGTAGGGTGTTTTTGCACTCATCATATTTGTATCGCAAGAGAAATGTAAAGAGTAAAAATAAACAAGTGCAGCAACCGCTTGTTTTGGAGTGTCTGCATTAATAGTAACCGTACCATATGTATAAACAATATGCGGATTTTTTGCCAAATATGCTCCGACTCCCTGCCACAGATTATCAAGTGCACGGGAACCCCAATATTTTGGCTGGACAAAACTACGTCCGAGTTCTACAGAGTTGTGAGAATAATTCTCAAAGTGTTCATTGAAATCACACAGATTATACGTATAGAGTCCCTGCATTCCGCGATTTTCTATGATTTGTTCTACTTCACCTATTCTATAGGCTCCGACAATCTCTAAATCTTCTTCATCCCAAAGTATGAGATGTTTATAATAATTATCATATAAATCATTATCTTTGGCTCCCCCTGTTCCACCACCGATTGCACGAAAGGAAACTTCTCTTACGCGACCGAGTTCCTGCATTAAAAATGGTGCATTTTTTGCTTCAGCCAATATGATTTTCTTTCCATCAAGTGTATGACCTAAAACTTCTGCTTTGTTGACTTCATCTCTGAGTAGCATTTTATTATGTGCTGCTGTAACTGTGATTTCTGTTTTTAATGGAGCCACTTTTCCCGTTCCCAGTGTGTAGAGATGTTTGTAGAATAAATGAACATATGCATTGATTGAAATATTTTTATCTGAAAAAGAAGAAACAGGTATAACTTTTCCTATATGATAATGTAGGGGTGGAAGCTGGCTGGCAGTCGCAAATTCTCTTGGTAACATAAGTCCACTGAGTTTCATTGGTAGAAAAAAGGAAACAACATAAAAGAGAATACTGTTTCTTGTTTCTATGTGTATTGGTAAAATTGGCGTATTGTTTTTCTTGGCTATTTTTAAAAAGCTTGCTTTCCATGGTAAATCTTTAATACCTTGCCAAGATAGTCTGCTCACTATTCCAGCAGGGAAAATAATGACTGCTTCTTCATTTTTTAAAGCTTCATTAATAGCTATAAAACTTTTTTTTGTGATATTTCCGCTGATGTTATCTACAGGAATAAGTAGGTCAAGGGCCTGTTCCATTCCCATAAGCATACCATTGACCATAACTTTTACTTTTGTATTTTCTCTTGCGTTTGCAATAAGTTGCACGAGTGTAAAAGCATCAGATGCCCCTGTAATATGATTGGCAATAACAAGTACACGTCCAACGGATGGAATATTTTTAAGCTCATTTAGTTCTACGGTATAGTGAATACCTAAAAGTTCTATCATGCTATCTGCAAATTCTAAATTTTTTTGATAATGATTTTTTTTGTAAATATCGTTAAAAGTTTTTTCATGAAAAAGTTTTTTTAATGCTTTTATAAATATATTATTTATAAAAGATGGTAAATACTTCATTGCTTTTGTAAAATTATTTTTATACGCTTTTTCTATATCTAACATAGTTGTTTATACCTTTTTTTAATTTAAGAGACTTTTCTCTTTTGCGTCAAGTTTGCTCAGTAGTGCCGGCAGCAAGAGTAAATCTACCAACAAGGCAATAAGCAGGGCAATAGCAGTGATGAGTCCGAAATTTGCATTAAGCATAAATTGGGAGAGACGAAAAACAATAAATGCACTACTTAAAACGACTGTTGTAAGCACCATTGCCAAGCCTGCATATTGCATAACATAGGCAAGAGAATCTTCAAAATTAAAGCCTTTTTTTCGTGCTTCTTTGTATTTTATTAAAAAGTGAATCGTGTCATCTATGGCAATACCGAGTATTATGGCACCTGAAATGGCAACACCAATATCAATGTTAATACCCAGCCAGCCCATAACACCTATAACCAATACTATTGGCAATATATTTGGAATTAAAAAAAGCGGAATCATCCGAATATTTCTAAAAATAAAAAACATTAGCAGTGTTGTAACGAGAATTGCGAGTAAAATTGATTCAATCAATGTATCTGTTACATCTGATTGCATATGAGCAAACATTTGGGTTTGACCATTAACTTGAGCCGAGTAGGGTGTACTTTTCCACCAGTTCTTTATCCAGTGTATCATTTGTAAATCTTTGGAAGTATCGACAACATTCATTGAAGCGGTCAGTCGCAATAGTCTTTCGTTAACATCCATTTTATCATTTATTTCCATACCTTGGGGCAGTGAAAGTGAATAGAGTAAGAGGTATTGAGCTATAAGATTATTGTTATTTGGTATGCTCTTATTGGAGTCAATGACTTCATTGAATTTTTTAACAACATCAACAAGTGAGGAGGTATGCCTTGCATCAGAAAATTTTTCTTTGAGAGCTTTTGAAAATTTATCGACTGTTTGCATAAATTTTGTATTTTTTATGCCGTCTGTTTTTTTTGAGTCAATAACAATTTCGTAACTCATAGGTCCTGTAAGTTTTTTTTGTATCTCTTTAATAGTTTGTCTAAAAGGGACATCTTCTCTAAAATATCGTACAGCATTAGAATCAACTTTTAAATTTGTCAATCCAAAACTAATGAAAGTAAAAAGTAAAAGGCTTGCTAGTATGATTTTATTGTTGTATTTCATAATCAATTTTGCATATTTTTTGGCAAAAGAACCTAAACCTTTTTTATCTTCTATATTTTTATTGACTTTAACTTTTATATTTAAAATAGCAAGGGCTGCAGGTACAAAAAGAAGTGTCAGTATAAATGCAAGTATGGCTGCATTTGCTGTTGCAATACCTAAAGTTTTTATGGGAACAATGGCTGAAATACCCAAAGAGGCAAAACCGACAGCAGTTGTTAGCGAGGTCAAAAAAGTCGGTACAATGTTTTTTTCTATTGTATCATGAATTGCGGCATAATTGTCAAGTCCCATTTTTCTTGCAAGAAGATAGACCCAAAAGAGATGCATCGCATCAGCAATACCAATAGCGATAATAAATACAGGCATATTTGCCGTAAAATTATTGAGTTTGTAGCCAAATATAGTCTGCAGTGCCAAAACAATGCTGAAGGTAAATATAACAACAAGTATAGTTAAAATTACACCGGAAATTTTACGAAAAATTAGCCATAGTAACAGCATTGCTATAAGTATAACTAGAGGTGTGAAAGTTTTAACATCATACTGTCCAAGAGAACTAAAAGTGGTATTGACAACTGGACCGCCGGCTAAATAAAATTTATATCCGCTCTTGTTTTCTTCTTGTATATACTTGTTGATATCGTGCATAATATGCTTGGATGCACCAATGGTATTACCGGCTTTTGGTGTTAAACGCCCGACTATCATAGTTGTTTTTGCATCTTTTGAAATTATTTTATTGAGTATTAAATCTTCACCAAGAGCAATCTTTTTCTTCTTTTGTAAATCACTTTTGTTTAAAGAATCTATATTTTCTATAAAATTATCAATGAGAATGTCATCTGCATCCTGTGGATTTTTATGCACATACTGGTAATTTGTCAGTGAATCTACTCTTGCTATATATTTTGTCTGCCAAAGTTTATTTGTAAGTCTATTTATTACATGTAAAGCTTTTTTATTGAAAATATCGTTTTTATCAGAAAACACTATGATGATGGAATCATCATTTCCAAAGGTATTTTTAAAGGCATCATACTGCTTGAGTGTTTGCGAGTCTTTGGCAAACCAAATTCTGTATGAACCGTCAAACTGTGCATATCTTAGCTGATAAGAGAGGACAATAGTGATAAGTGGAATCAGTATAACAATAACCCAACGAAATTTAATTAGTAAGTCTACAAATCTTTTCATTTTTTTCCTGTACTATTTAGAAGTAATAACCGAGTTTTAAACTAATGCGTTCATGTGCACCCATCAGTTTAAAAGCCGTATTGTAATTTTTTGACGGAGAGATATATCTGTAATCGAAATTGAGTTTAAAGCTATCTAATAAACGTGTTTGATACTCCATATAATAGACCTGTTCATTGTAATCAATATCAAAAATACCGCCACCAACTATACTCGCGTCATTGCCTTGGTTGAAACTGTAGCGAAGTCCTAAAAAGAGGTCGTTTTGAAACAGTTCAAAAAGGTCTAAATCATCTTTTTTACCGTTTTGCAGAGTGATGTAACGGTAATACTCTACAAGTAGACCCAAATCGGCTTCTTTATAAACTTGTGAGAGTGTGTGTTCTGCTCCAACTCCTACATGTATATAATCTGAGATGAGTGCATCATCAAGTATGTCAGCGTAGGTTGCTTCAAGTTTATAGAGCGTTGCTCCTACAACAAGGGTGTCATAAGTTAAAAATTTATTGACAAGGTAGGCATTTTCCTGTGTTGTCACTATATTATTAGACTGAAGTGCTTTTGTATAATATCGCTGTGAATCATAGCCATTTTCAAATATAAAAGCATAATCGAGTGCATATTTAGTATCTGTGCTGTCAGAATATTTAAGATAAATACTTGGTCTATATCTGCTTGCTTTTGTTTTAAGTTTGTCATTATAAACAAGAGGTAACTTTACATTAGGTGCAAGAGTAACTGTGGCGGGAAAGTAGTAGTACACATAAGGGTATGCCGCCATTTTTCTGTCTTGTTCATACAATTTTATTATGGCAGAAAATTCCCCACTCTCTGTGTAATGGGTATAAGTAGCATTAATTACGCCGAGTTTATCTGTATAAAAAGGGTCGGCTCTCAGCTCATCGGGATTAAAAACATTGACAATATTTCTTACTTCAAGTGCTCCCCAAAAAAGAATATTTTTACCAAAAGAGATTGTGTCGTTTTCAAAATCATATTGAGCATACAGCTCATCAAGTCGCACAAAACTTCTTTGTGTTTGTTTAGATGTTCCTTGAAAATCATAATAATCTTGTTGCAAGCGTACTTTAGCAAAACCGGTAAAATTATCTTTAATATATTTTCCCTCAAGATTAGCAGATAAAAGGCCATTTTGCTGTTCTTTACCCGCAGGTGCTTTCATATATGACTGCAATGTTAGGTTTATATTACCTTGATAGCTGATATTGTCTAAAAAACTATTTTGTTTGATTACTTCTGGTTTTTCTACATGTAACGTTTTTTTTTGAATTTTTGGTATTAGAATTGTTGTTTTTACTAAGGCTTTTTTCAGTTTTTGTTTTTGTCTCTTTTTTTTAAATCTATATTTGTAAGTAGTGACAATAAGTGGTTTATGGTATTTTTTAGAGAGTTTTTTCAGAGTTGCTCTGGCATCACGATATTTTTCAAAACATCCACAACGAACACTGTTTATATTACTAAAAGATATAAGTTTACAAGATTCTGGGTAATTGTGATTTTCAAACTTATACGTTGAATTTTTTTTGAATTTAAAACTTGTTAATTGTACAGAGTAACAAGTGTCTTTTGCCTGGGCAAAAGCTAAACTTATGCTAAAAAAGAGTAAAAAAAAGAGTTTCATATTATCTTTTTAATACGCGTTTATGAAAATTTCTATCTTTTAGTCCCGTTTTTATTTTTTCATTTTCCCAAACAAGAATGGTTTTTTTGCCATTTTCATGGTTCGTCATAGTCATTTTACCTACACGCCATATACCTTTTATTTTTTTATAATCATCAAATACGGCTGTTTTTAAAAGCTCTTTTTTTCTATCATAATAGTCGACTTTTTTAATTAAAAAGGTTTTTGCATCTACCCATGAGGTTTCTTTTGTGTAGCCTGAACTTTTACTAACAGGAATTCTATCACCGACAAAATAATTGACACCATTAATTGTTTCTTCTTTAGCATTTCCTGAGAAAATATATTTTTTGACATTAAATGAGCTTAAATCTTCATAAGAAAATTCTGAACCCATAAAAGAGCCTGACTTATTTTTTGAAGCGATACGCTTCACTCGTTTAATAGCCGGAAGATAGAGCCACTGGTCGTCATCTTTGTTGATATGTTCATAATTTAAAAACTTTGTTCCTTTGACATCTGCAGGAGAGAGAAAAGTCATAAGTGATTTATTTCCTGAACTTTTTTCTAATATAATCATCTTCATAAGACGTTCACGTTTTTCATTGTTAGCATTGATAAGCGTCATTTTCATATTTGAAGAAGCATCCTGAAAACCGTCCATAACGGCTTCACATTTGTTGGCAACATTTTGGTTGGAAAGAGCGAGTAAATTGATTGATATAAGAAAAAGAAGAGAGAATTTTAACACGTAAAGAAACCTTTATTACTATTAATTTTATTTATAATAGCATAGAAGTTTATTTTTTGTGATATTTTTTTGATAAAGTTACAAAAAAATTATATTTTGTAACTTTATGATATAAGATTTTTTTATTTTTTTAAAATAACAGTTGTCGATTTATTAAAATCAAAATATTTACGAGCTATTTCTTGTACTTTTTTGGCCGTAATTTTATTGACATTCTCTTCATAATGAACAAGAGGTTTAATGTCACCTCTTACTATATAGCTTCCAAAAAGGTTGGCAACAGATGTGGAACTCTCTAGTGAGTAAATAAAATCTGATTTGGTATTGATTTTTACTTTTTCAAGCTCTTCTTTTGTTACTTTTGTATCTTTCATTAAGTTTATCTGCTTTATCAGCTCTTTTTCTACTGTCTCAGCTTTTACACCCGGATTACATGTAGCCATAAATATAAAAAGCCCCGGATCGGTATTTTCCATATTATAAGCATAAATACTATTGACAAGGCGTTTTTTATCTACAAGGTCTTTATATAGACGTGAACTTTTACCAGAGTAAAGAATTTCTGAAATTACACTCAGTGTGACTTGGTCAGGGTCTTTAAAATTTGGTATATGAAATGTAATCGCCAACATTTCAACTTCGCTATCTTTATGGACTATAACTCTTTTTGCACCATCTTGTACAGGTTCTACAAATTTTACTTTTGGAATTTTCCCATGATTTTTTATTTTTGAAAATGCTGCCTTTGCACTTTTAAATACATCTTTAGGATTAACATCGCCCGTTACCATCAAAACAGCATTTTGTGGCTGGTAGTAGGTTGCATGAAAATCTCGTATATCTTTGATTGTCCATGTTCTGATGTCGTTCATAAATCCAATCGGTGTCCAGTGATATGGGTGATATATGTAGGCATTGTTAAAAAGTCTGAAGTATAAATAGCCTAAAGGATTGTTGTCCGTTCTCCAGCGTCTCTCTTCTGTTACGACATCTCGTTCTGGTTGGAACTCTTTATTTTTTAAGCTGAGATTTTGCATAAGTTCTGCAAAAAGTTTTACAGAAGTGTTTAGATTGTCACTGCTTGATTTTATATAGTAGTGTGTATAATCAAAACTTGTTGATGCATTATCGACACCGCCGACACTTTTAACCTCTTTGTCAAATTCCCCAGCTTTGAGATTTTTACTTGATTTAAAGTTCATATGCTCAAGCATATGTGCGATTCCTGTTTTTCCCATTACCTCATTACGGCTGCCGACTTTATAAAAAATATCGGTGCTAATGACATTTGAGTGGTTTTTCAAGGGAATGACTACAATTTGTAGACCGTTTTTTAGTGTTTTTGTTTCGTATTTTGGTAGTGGTGAAGGCATTGTATGTATCTCTCTTTGTTTATCTATTGTAATATTGTGATTTTTATAGTTTATAAATGATGATGCAAACATCATGGATGAACTGACTATAAGTGTTGTAAAAATTTTCATGTTATTTTCTATCTGCTCCGATTGCTTCATTAATGTTGCTGTATCCATCTGCTTTTAGCAGTGTGATAAGTTCTTTATTTATATTCATAATCATATCTGGACCATGAAATACAATTCCGCTAAGAATTTGTACAAGAGAGGCTCCGGCTTTTATGCGTTTATAAGCTTCTTTTGCCGAATCTATACCACCAACAGAAATAAGCACAGTTTTTCCATACAGTTCTTTTGCTATCGCATCAAAAATCTGAAAACTTTTTTCTTTTAAGACTGCTCCGCTTAATCCGCCAATAGTTTTTGGATGCTTTACAAGAGAATAATCTATAGTAGTATTTGTGGCAATAATACCATCAGCACCGCTCTCAACTGCCATTTTTGTTAAACTGACCGCATCTTCTATTTCCATATCAGGAGCGATTTTTAAGAGTATTGGCATATTCGTTAATTTTTTTGCTTGAGAAAAAAGATTTTTAATAAATACTTCGTTTTGTAAATCTCTTAAACCAGGTGTATTTGGTGATGAAATATTTATAACGAAATAATCGCCTAAGCCATCAAATGCTTTGATAAGATGTATATAATCATTTATAGCCTCTTTTTCAGCTGTAATTTTATTTTTTCCTATATTTATGCCAATAGGTGTTGTAAAAGGGTAGCGTTTTTTTAATCTTTTTATAACTTTATAAGCACCGTCATTATTAAAGCCCATAGCATTTTGAATAGACTCTTCTTCTACATGACGAAACATTCTTGGTTTTGGATTTCCCGGTTGTGGTTTGGGTGTAACGGTGCCAATTTCAGTAAAACCAAATCCTAAAATTTGTATGCCGCGTATCATTGTTGCATTTTTGTCAAATCCAGCGCCAAGCCCTACAGGGTTTAAAAAAGTTTTTCCAAAAATTTCTTGTTTCAGGCTTGCATCATTGATAAAGTGAGATTCTAAAAAAGGATTAAAAGGTATTTGACAAATATTTGGCAAACGTAAAACAGTTTCTGCAATGTGATGTGCCGTTTCTGGCTGAAATTTAAAAAGATAAGGCTTTATAGATTCATAATTGAGCATAATTATCCACTTATTGTAAAATTAAGTGATTATACTAAAATTTTATTAAATAACTCCTCAAACTCTTTTGGTTCAACCGGTTTTGAGCATAAATAGCCTTGATACTGCTCACAGTTAATCTCTTTTAGAAGTTGCAGCTGTCCCTCAGTTTCAACACCTTCTGCTACGACATTAAGCCCTAAATTGTCGGCGATACCTATAATCATATTTACAAAGGTTAAATCATCTTTTGTATAAAGAGTATCAATAAACGTTTTATCAATTTTGAGTGTATCAAAAGGAATGTTTTTGAGATAAGACAGAGAAGAATAGCCGGTACCGAAATCATCCAATGAAAGGGAAATTCCAAGTTTTTTTATCCCTTTTATTATTTCTAGTCTATTCTCAAAATCTTTTATAAGAACTGATTCTGTCAGTTCTATGTCAATATTTTTTCTATTAATATCTTGTGTGAAAGTGTCTATTTTTTGTAATAAGTTTGAGTCCCTAAATTGGATTGCTGAAAGATTTACAGAGACTTTTATATCTCTTAAGGTTGTATTTTGCCATTTTTTTATTTGTGAAACTGCTTCTTTTATAATCCATTCACCTATAGGTATTATAATGCCATTTTCTTCAGCAACCCAAATGAATTTATCTGGTGGTATAATTCCTTCATCCGGATCAACAAGACGAATTAGTGCTTCACAAGCGATTATTTTATTTGTTTTTATATCTACTTTTGGTTGATAAAAAAGTTGAAAATTATTTTCATCTAATGCTTTTATTAGAAGTTCTTGAATTTTTATTTTCTCTTGTACCGCTGAATCCAAATCTTTTGTAAAAAAAGAAAAATTATTTTTATTACGATTTTTTGATTGATACATTGCAATATCTGCATTTTTTAGAAGTTCTGTAATAGTATTTCCATTATCAGGATAAATACTAATACCAATACTACATGTAACATGATATTTGAGACTATTAGCAACAATAGGAAGTGATACTTCTTGCATAATTCGCTGCACTACTTCTAAAATTGTATTATGATGCTCTATATCTGGCAATACTACAACAAACTCATCTCCACCAAATCTTGCAACAATGTCATTTTCTCGTACTGATTTTAATAATCTTTTAGAGATGTGTTGTAGTATTTTATCTCCAAACTCATGCCCTAAAGAGTCATTAATATTTTTAAAATCATCTAAATCTAAAAATAACAGGGCAAACTTCTCATGAGAACGTTTGTCTTTTGCTATAAGCCATTTTGTTTTTTCTATAAGATTTAATCGATTGTCCAATCCACTTAATGAATCTTTTGTAGATAGCGTATAAAGGTCTTGTTGCTCTTTTTTAAGTCGTTTGAATGTTAAATTTAGAGAATACCGAATACTCTCAAGTTCAGAAATGAAAAATTCTTTTGGTACTTTAGTAGAATAGTAAGCAAATTGTCTTAACTTTTCAAGAGGATGGATAATGATATATTTTACAACAAACCAAATAAGCAAAAAGAAAAAAAGAAAATAACCTATTGAATAGTATAAAAAAGTGTCAATTTTGTTTTCTATTTTATGTAAATATTTTGTATCTAAGTAAACATTACACTTTATATAGTAAGGGGTAAGTCTATTGTATTGTCTGATATTAAAGGTATAACATCTCTGAGTGTACATATTTGAATGTTTCATTTGAGAAATTGTTTTGCATGGTATATTTGTATGTGTTTGATGTGCAGATCTATTAGTTGTGTAGAGAAGTTTTTTATTTTGTGAAATAATATGAATATCATCAAATAAAGGATTTGAATTTACTTTATTATCTAAATATGTAGTTAATTCATCTATATTGTCTTTTTTTAGATTTTTATCTAAAAAATGTTTTAAATCCAAAATATTCGCTTTTATATTCTCTTGTAATAAATTTTCTGTGGTTTTTTTGGAATCGAGATAGTAAGTATAAAAGATAACTGATTCACTGAGTAACAAAAAAATAAATACAAAAATTGTAAAAAGTCTTATAGATATTTTTTTCATTATATTAAATACTCTCTTTTATAGCCTATTGGCTTGATGCGTTTTAAAAGTTTATTTGAAGGATGATTAATCCATTTAATATTATCTAAAGCTTTTAAATATTCTGTATAACTTATATTTTCTAGATATCGTTTTATAAGTTTGTATGAGCCTTTTTTATCTGTTTGAATCTCTTTAATTGAGTTGTCAATAACAGCTTTTAATTGTTTTAGCCTTGATTTTTGTGTTTTTAAGAATTTTTTATGTGTACATAAACTATCTATAACAATAAGCTCTTGTAGAGATTTTGTTGAACTTATTTCCAAAAAGCCACTCTTTTTAAGTTTTACATTATAAGGTGAATAGGTTACTATAAGCATTGTTTTGGAACTATTTGGTGCAAGGTCCTGAATCTCTGCTTGGTCTTTGTTAATAAAGCTAAATTTGTTTATATCCAGTTTATGAAAGCGTATAAAATCACGTAGTAGATTTGTATTTATTGAATTTATTTCGAGGTAGGCATCAACTTTTTTTGCATTTTTGATTTGTTGCAAATTTTTATTTGAGAGTATCATATCCCCACCGTCAGAGCGATCAAGAAGTATTATAGGTACTGTGTCATTGACTGTTTTTTTAATTGCATGTAATTCATGTTGTGTCGTAGTAACCATATCTGCATCATTGACTAGGTAAACATCAGCTGCTTCACTTAATGAAACATTTAAAATAAGCTTAATATTGAGTTTTTTTAAATACCCTTTTTCTTTTGCATAAAAAAGTGGAGCATAACCAATCCATGCATTTGTCGATATTTTTAATTCTTTTTCAAATTTTTTTTGTGTTGAATCTGATGAACATGCAGTAAATGTCAGCAGTACCGAAAAAAAGAGTATAAATAACTTTGTCATAACAGCTCCAAAATTTAATTTAACATAGAATAACTTGCATTGAATATTCTAACTGTTTTGTACTTTAAATGTACTTAAAAAAATTATTAGTGAAATAATGCTAAAATCATTCATTATTGTATATAAAGGAGTCACTTATGAGCAGAGTTTTAGTACCGCTTGGAGCGGGATTTGAAGAGATAGAAGCAGTCAGCATCATAGATGTTTTACGACGTGGGGAAATTGAAGTATTGGTTGCATCACTGAGTGAGAATATGCTTGTTAAAGGTGCAAACGGCATTACTGTTCAAGCAGATTTACATGTAAAGAATGTTAGTGCCGATGAGCTTGATATGATTGTGTTGCCTGGTGGATGGGGTGGAACACATGCACTGGCAGATGATGAGAACGTTCAAAATATTTTGCGTGAAATGGATGCAAAAGGAAAAAATATCGGAGCTATTTGTGCAGCACCTTTTGCCCTGAATAAAGCAGGAGTTTTAAAAGAGAAATATACCTGTTATCCGTCCGTAGAAGAGCAGATACGTCAAGAAGGTTATATGGGTGATACAGCGATGGTAGTAGAAGATGAAAATATTATGACCTCTCGCGGTCCTGCAACTGCCATCTGTTTTGCACTTGCAATTGTGAAAAAACTTAAAGGTCAAGAGAGCTATGATGCCATCAAAAGCGGACTTTTGGCGAACTATTGTAACTAAATGGATAAACTGGAGAAATTATTTCCCTAGTTTATCTTCTGCATGGAGAGCCTCAAGCTCTTCGAGGCGTTCCATCTTTTTAAAATGTCCAAGGTTTAACAGGACAAACTTTAAGCTAATATATATAAGAATTGGCCAGCTTAGATACCAAATTATTTCAGATAAATTTTCCATAAAATCTCCTAGTAGTGATGTGAATCAGATTTGATTTCATCGATT
>JALUXS010000116.1 GCA_027013185.1 Sulfurimonas sp. | reverse complement strand
ATTATGCTTCAAGTCCAATCAGTGAGCAATCACAATCATATACAAATGGTGCTGGTTTAAATGGTGGTACAATAAATACATTTAATCTTTTAGGTTTCCCAGCTATTACTCAATCGCATTATGCAATTGGTGGAACTTACAAATTTAATGACAAAGCATCAGTTGATTTAGCATATACATATGCTCCTGAAGAAACTAATACTTATAAAAACTTCTTAAATCAAGATATTACTACTAAACATTCTCAAACAGGTGTAAGTGCACAACTTAATTACGACTTCTAGTCAGTAAGAAAAATAATTCTCCTTTCTTTTATACCGCCTTTTGGCGGTATTTTTCTCTTAATACTCTTTTAATTCATCTGATTTATCTTTTGTGAAATGTTATTCTGTGTAAAATATGTGAAGTTGGTTTTAAAAACAGAGAGAAGATTCTCTGCTTGTTTGTGGTGGTTACACCATTTTTGTTTGACGTTTGCCTTCTTTGATTTCACCGATAAGGTAAGAACCTTCTGCGGTAGCTAAAACTTTTTGCACATTTGCATCTTCTACGACAAGTATCATGCCCACACCCATATTGAATGCTCGAAACATTTCATCACGTTCTATATGCTCACTCATAAGTTCAAATATAGGGAGCACTTTTATAGCATCACGTTTTACTTCTGCCATTAAATGTTCAGGAAGTACACGAGGAAGATTTTCAACTATTCCGCCGCCTGTAATGTGTGCCATGGCTACTATTTCATTTTTGAGGGCTTTAAATGTTTTTACATAAATATTTGTCGGTGTTAAAAGAGTCTCAATAAGCGGTTTGCCGTTGAAATCATCTTCAAACTTCATATCCATTTTTTCAAAAAGAACTTTTCTAGCAAGAGAAAAACCGTTTGAGTGCAATCCTGAAGATGGAAGTGCAATAAGCTTATGTCCTGCACGAACAAGAGCTACTCTGTCCATTTGTGATTTTTCAGCCACACCGACTGCAAAACCTGCTAAATCATAATCGTCTTCAGAATACATTCCCGGCATTTCTGCCGTTTCTCCGCCGATTAAAGCACATTCGCTTTGTTTACATCCCTCAGCAATTCCCGCAACGACATTTGTAGCTACATTCACATCAAGCTTTCCTGTTGCATAATAATCTAAAAAGAAACTTGGTGTTCCAAAATTACAGATTAAATCATTGACACACATCGCAACGAGGTCAATACCGACAGTATTATGAATACCACTGTCTATGGCAAGTTTTAGTTTTGTTCCTACTCCATCAGTTGCTGCAAGCATTACAGGTTCGCTAAAACCTTTTGGCAGTTCAAATGCACCGGCAAAAGAACCGATACCACCTAATACTCCAGGAACTTTTGTACTCTTTACGAGTGGTTTGATGTTTTGGACAAAACTATTTCCCGCGTCTATATCTACGCCTGCATCTTTATAAGAAATTTGACTCATTATTTCGACTCCGAATCTTGTGGTAAATCACATTTTTTTGAAATGATACAAAGTGGACAAAAGTTCATTGCACTTGCTAAAAGAAGTATAAAGCCCAAATAAAACCAAGCTATACCAGTGACATATCCTGTAATTATAAGTGCAGTTCCAATAATAGCACGAAAAACTCTACAAAATTTTCTAATCTTGTTAAAATCCATCTTATACCTTTAAGTTTTTATAAATATTATGTAATTATAGCGATATTAAGTAAAATTAATCCAAATATGCTAAAATCGCTTTTAATTAATAGAGGCTGTTGCCCACAAGAGGAATTTTAAGAATGAAAGACTTTATATATAATGAAATGATGGTACATGTAGGATTGTGTACACATAAAGAGCCGCAAAACGTTTTAATCATCAGTTCAAACTCAGCCGGATTTATAGCAGAGATACAAAAATATAAAAATGATGATATTAGTTGTGACGTTATATCTGCAGATATAAATTTGCTTCGTGATGTAGCAGATAATAAATATGATGTAATCATATCAGAATTAGAGAGTGATGCCGCTATTTTGGCACATTATAATCGTGTACTTAATGATGACGGTCTTTTGGTAACGACACATCCTTCACTTGATGATGTCGCAGAAAATAAGAAGATAATGCAAATTTTAGGTAAATATGCCAAAATTGTAATGCCATATAGTCTTGGAAATAATGCAACTGCGATATTAGCTTCTAAAGCATATCATCCTACTGCTGACATTATACTCCAAAGAGTAGATTTACTTGATGATTTAGCATACTATAACTGTGACATTCACCCGGCTGCTTTTGCTACAGGCAATAATGTACGAAAAGAGTATTTGGGCATTATTAAAAACTAATGGCGTACGAGTATGCTATTGCACTTACAGGGGGGATTGCTACCGGAAAAAGTACGGTAGCCTCTCTTTTGGCTCTCAATGGAATGAGGGTGATTGATGCAGATATCATTTCACATGAAATTCTTGATGCTTCACTTAACTGGGTAAGAGATACTTTTGGCAGTGAATATATTAGTGGCTCAAAAGTTGACCGTGCAAAGCTTGGGGGTTATATTTTTTCACACTCGAAAGAAAAAAAAATCTTAGAAGATTATTTGCATCCAAAAATAAAAGCTGAAATTGAGCAACGCAGCGAAGATCAGGACCGATTTGAATTTCCTTATCTTATTGATATTCCACTTTTTTTTGAAAATGCAAATTATGATATAAAAGAGAGTGTTGTGGTATATACTCCTGCCGATATTCAACTTGAGCGTTTTATAAAACGTAATGCTTATACGAAAGATGAATCATTGAAGCGTATTGGCTCTCAAATGCCCATAGATGAAAAAAAGAGTAAAGCAACATGGGTAATAGATAACTCAAAGAACTTGAAACATCTTCAAAATGAAGTGGAACAGTTCGTAGAAAAAATTAAGGAGATATACAAAAAATGAAAATAGCAAAATATAGTGCAAATGGAAATGACTTTGTAATATTTCACTCACAGCTCAAAGAAGATAGAACAAAACTTGCAAAAACTTTGTGTCATCGTCAAGAAGGAATAGGTGGAGATGGACTTATAGTGGTTGTGCCTCACGAAAAATATGATTTTGAATGGGAATTTTACAATTCTGATGGAAGTCATGCCGATATGTGTGGCAATGGAAGTCGTGCCTGTGCTCATTATGCATACAATAATGATTTAGCTCCTGCAAAAATGAGTTTTTTAACAGGGGCGGGTGTTATTGGAGCCGAGGTGAGTGAAAACACACCTGCAGGTGCTATGGTGGAGAGTGAACTGACTCCTCCTGAAATACTTGATACCCAAATAGAATTTAATGGGCACTCTTGGTGGCTGATAAACACAGGTGTTCCGCATTTAGTGAGATTTACGGAGAGTATTGATACTTTTGATATTGAAGAGGCACGAGAGCTTCGTTATATTTATAATGCAAATGTAAATATTCTACATGTAGAAAAAGGAAATTTACGAGTTCGTACGTATGAGCGTGGTGTTGAAGATGAAACTTTGGCCTGTGGGACAGGGATGTCTGCTTGTTTTTACAGAGCTTTCAAAGAGGGGAAAGTACAAAACAACATAGAAGTCTATCCGACAAGTGGTGATACGCTTTATCTTGGTTACAATGGAAAAACTATAACCTTTAAAGGACAAGTGAAAAAAACTTTTGAAACAGAGTGGGAAATTCAATAAAGTTTTCGGAACCTAGGCTGTGCGACTTTAAAGACTAAAAGGCGAAGTTAAAGCATCGCTTCAAAAGAGCAAAAAAAGCTTTACATGTAAGCTTTTAAAGTCCTGCTGCTTCCACTATTTTTGCTTGATGATCGGCAATAAGTGGTTCAATGATTTCATCAAGTAAACCACCACTCATAATTTCATTTAATCTGTAAAGTGTTAAATTAATTCTGTGGTCACTAATACGGTTTTGTGGATAGTTATATGTTCTAATTCTTCCACTTCTATCTCCCGTACCTACCTGTGTAGCACGTGCTTCACTATCTTTTGCCTGTGCTTCTTGCATCTCTAAATCATAAAGTCTGGCTTTGAGAACTTTCATTGCTTTTTCTCTATTTTTATGTTGTGATTTTTGGTCTTGGTTGGTGACAACAAGACCTGAGGGCAAGTGCGTAATTCTTACAGCTGAATCGGTAGTATTTACAGATTGCCCACCACAACCAGATGAACGCATAACGTCAATTTTTAAATCATTTTCATTAATTTCAACTTCGACATCATCTACTTCAGGCATAACGGCAACTGTAATGGCAGAAGTATGAACACGACCTTGACTTTCTGTTTGAGGGACACGCTGTACGCGGTGTGTCCCTCCCTCGTATTTCAACCTGCTATAAACCTGTTCACCTTTGATGAGGGCAATAACTTCTTTGTATCCGCCTGCATCAGAAGGTGAAGTACTCATAAGCTCTATTTTCCATCCCTTTACATCCGCATAACGGGTATAAGCATCAAATAAATCTCCAACAAAGATTGCTGCTTCATCACCACCGGCACCGGCACGAAGCTCTACAATGATATTTCTCTCATCATTAGGATCTTTTGGCAGAAGAAGCATTTTTATTTCTTCTTCAATAACTAAGACCTGTGGTTCTAAATCTTTGAGCTCTTCTTTTGCCATATCTCCCATTTCTGGGTCTGAAAGCATCTCTTTTGAATCACTAATCTCTGCTATAAGAGATTTGTATTCTTTTGTTTTTTCAACGATTGGTAAAATTGAAGATTGTTCTTTTGAGAGTTCTGTCATTCTTTTAATATCAGAAGTGATGTCAGGTGAACTTAGCAATTCGCTAAGTTCATTATAGCGGGTGATAAACGGTGTAAGTTTATCTGCTAACATTTGTAGCTAACCTTATATTGCGTTTACAGATTTGTGTAGACGGCTTACTTTTCTCGCTGCAGTTTCTTTTTTCAAGATACCTTTGCTTACAAATTTATGAATTTGTTGGTTAGCAACTTTAAATGCTGCTTGTGCTTCTTCTTTGTTTCCAGCTTCTATAGCTGAGCTTACTGCTTTAACGATATTTTTAAGACGAGTTCTATAAAAACGATTACGTTCAGTACGAACGATTGTTTGGCGAATTCTCTTAATTGATGACTTGTGATTTGCCATTATTTCTGTCCTTTTGGGAAATTAAGTGCGAAATAATAGCTTAAAAATAATTAAAATTAAGTTAAAGGGTGGTAAAATATGCCGAATTTGTATAATAAGCATTTGATAAGCTTCACAAAAAGAGAGCGAATCCTCCCTTCGGTCTGAGTCTCTTTTTGTAAATCTTATAAAATGCACGGCAAATTGAATATTATTTGTGTGGAGTGAATATGAAACTATTTGGTACTGATGGTGTGAGAGGTGAAGCGGGTTCTTTTTTAAGTGCTCCTGTTGCTATGAAGGTGGCTATGGCTACGGGGATTTACTTGAAATCGTTCGCTGTGACAAATAGAATACTTGTGGGTAAAGATACACGTAGAAGTGGTTATATGATTGAAACTGCAATTGTAAGCGGACTTACGGCAATTGGGTATGATGTTATAGAGGTCGGTCCTATGCCTACGCCTGCCATTGCTTATATAACAGAAAATATGCGATGTGATGCCGGCATTATGATATCTGCTTCTCATAACTCTTTTGAAGATAATGGTATTAAACTTTTTAATGCCCATGGTGATAAATTTTCAGAAACGATTGAAAAAGAGATAGAAAATATATATTTTAATGATGCACTTATAAATAAATCACAAGTTACAGGCAAAGAGATAGGCAAGGCAAAACGCATAGATGATGTCATTGGACGTTATATTGTACAGCTTAAAAACTCTTTTCCTGTGCATATGACCTTGCAAGGGATGCGAATAGTTTTAGACACGGCAAATGGGGCAGCGTATAAAGTGGGCCCGACCGTTTTAGAGGAACTTGGTGCTGAGGTTATTGTGCTGCATAATAAGCCGAATGGTTTTAATATCAATGAAGATTGCGGTGCGTTGCATACAAAAGATTTATGTAATTGTGTTGTGAAATACAGAGCTGATTTGGGCATAGCCCTTGATGGTGATGCGGACAGACTTGTTATAGTCGATGAAAAAGGCGAAGTTGTTGATGGGGATCAGCTTTTGGGTGCACTTGGGGTGCATTTAAATGAGCAAAAGAAATTACAGGGCGGAGGTATTGTCGCTACTGTTATGAGCAATCAAGGGCTTGATGATTATATGCAGGCACATGATTTGAAGCTGTTTCGTTCAGATGTCGGAGATAAGCATGTTTTAGAAATTATGAAAGAAAAAGGCATTAATTTCGGCGGTGAGCAAAGCGGTCATGTCATTATGAGTGACTTTGCAAAAACGGGAGACGGTCTTGTTTCTGCATTGCAGGTTTTGGCTCTGCTTATAGATAAAAAGCAATCAGCTTCAAAAGTTTTACGCCCATTTTCACTCTATCCTCAAAAGTTAGTAAATCTACATGTAAAGATAAAAAAGCCTTTAAATGAGATAAATTCATTAGATGAAAAGCTCAAAGAACTTGATACAGAAGGAATCCGCCATTTGATTCGTTACTCTGGAACAGAAAATAAACTTCGCGTACTTTTAGAGTGTAAGGAGCGTGAGAAAATGAATGAAAAAATGGATGAAATGGTAAAATTTTTTACAAAAGCTTTAAATGAATAATAGAACGCTTCGCTTGTCTGCAATCTTGTTTTTTACGCTTGTGGGTATATTTATAATTGATCAAAATATTAAATCTCTGTTTGTGGATGGATTTCGATACTATACAAAGTGTATAGATTTAATTCTTGTTTATAACAAAGGTGTTGCTTTTTCAATGTTTGCCTTTTTGGCCGAGTATTTAAAATATATTCAGCTCTTTCTTGTAAGCGGGGTTTTAGTGTATGTCCTTTATTTGAAAAAAATTTGTTATGCTATGCCTGTAGGGCTGCTTCTTGGGGGTGCATTTTCAAATATTTATGATAGATTTATTCATGGTGGCGTTGTCGATATGGTGTATTGGCACTGTGGATTTAATTTTGCTGTTTTTAATTTTGCAGATGTAATGATAGATTTGGCAGTTGTATGGATTCTCCTTTTGAATTTCAAGCCAAATTTATGCAAAAATTAATCGTAAAAAAAGCACATTTTTGGTATGATTGCCCAAAATAATAGTGCAAAGGAAATTGATGGAAATCAAATCAAATAAAATTAATGGTGCAAATGCTCAAATCGAAGCTACAATCTCAATAGATGAAGTGAATGCAAATATAGAAAAAATTGCAAAACAACTCTGTAAAACTGCTAATGTTCAAGGTTTTCGTAAAGGGAAAGTTCCTGTTGCTATCGTCAAAAAGCAATATGGCGAAAAACTTGTAGAAGATGCTGAAGCAGAGGCTCTTCGTGAGGTACTAGCAAAAGGTTTAGAGGAACTAAACATTGATAATGCATCATTGATTGGTGAGCCGACTATTTCAAAATTTGATAAAAGTGATGAAAAAATAGACGTAGCTGTAAAAGTTGCAATGCGTCCGGAAATTAATTTAAAAGATGTAAAATCTTTTGTTCCTGATTTTACAAAACCTGAAGTAACTGAAAAAGAAGTTGAAGCAAGAATTAAAGATATAGCTAATAATCAGGCACCTTTAGTTGATATTAAGCGTAACCGTAAAATGAAAGAGGGTGATACTGCTGTTATTGATTTTGAAGGTTCTATAGATGGAGAAATTTTTGAAGGCGGAACTGCAGAAAACTTTGAGCTAAAACTTGGTTCTGGACAGTTTGTTCCTGGCTTTGAAGATCAACTAATCGGCGTTAAAAGAGATGAAGAAGTAACTATAAATGTTACTTTCCCTGAAAATTATGGTTCAGATGCTTTATCTGGAAAAGATGCAGCGTTTAAAGTAAAAGTAAACGGTATAAAAGTTAAAGATGAAGTCGTTATTGATGATGAATTAGCAAAAAAATTACTTCCTGGCGATGAAGATGCAAATCTTGATAAATTGACAGATGAGGTAAAAAAAGCACTTGAACAAGAAAAACAGGCGAAACTTTATAATGATGAGTTAAAGCCAAAATTACTTGAAACATTTGTTGAAAAAATCGACTTTGACCTTCCTGAATTTGTTGTTGAGCAAGAAATTGATATGGCTGTAAACAAAAAAGCATCACAAATGAGTGAAGATGAAATCAAAGAACTTCGCGAAAATGCAGAAAAAGTAGAAGAGCTTCGTGAAGATTTTCGTGAAGATGCAATGAAAAGTGTAAAAGCAACTTTCATTATTGATGCTTTAGCACAAGAACATGCTGTAAAAGTAGAAGAACAAGAAGTTATGCAAACAATTTATTTTGAAGCAATGCAAATGGGACAAGATCCTCAAAAAGCATATGACCATTACAAAGAAGCAGGATATCTTCCAGCAATTCAAATGTCAATGGTAGAAGATAAAGTGCTAACAACTCTTCTTAATGAAAAAACAGAAGCGTAAATTATGAGCTATATTCCTTATGTAGTGGAGAAATCAGGACGCGGTGAACGGTCTTATGATATTTTCTCCCGTCTGCTAAAAGATAGAATAGTTATGCTCAGCGGAGAGGTAAATGATGCTGTCGCTTCAACTATTGTTGCACAGTTTTTATTTCTTGAAGCAGAAGATCCTGAAAAAGATATTTATTTTTATATCAACTCCCCGGGTGGAGTTGTAACTGCAGGAATGGCTATTTTTGACACGATGAACTATGTTCGTCCTCATATAGCAACTATTTGTATAGGACAAGCCGCATCAATGGGAGCTTTTTTACTTTCATGCGGTGAAAAAGGCAAGCGTTATGCTCTTCCTCATGCAAGAATTATGATACACCAACCATTAGGTGGGGCACAAGGTCAGGCAACAGACATAGCAATTCAAGCAGAAGAAATTTTACGTATGAAAAAAGAATTGAACGATATTTTGGCTAAAAATACAGGACAAAAAATTAAAACAATCGAAGAAGATACTGATCGTGACAACTTTATGAGTGCTGCAGAGGCACAAGAATATGGTATGATTGATGAAGTCTTAATTAAGAACGAGACAGAATAGGAGCAGATTATGGCAGGTATAATGAAAAAACGAACACGAAGAAGCTTGGATGATTCTAATGTGCAAGAAAATGAGAGTATGCCTGCTATAAAAAGTTTGGATATTGATAGTGTATCAAGTGATATAGAAATTTATGCCAAAGAGGTGTTAAATTCACTTATTGCAGATAATCTTCCTCCTACCCCAAATAATTTTTCACTCTACTTTGATAGACTTTTAGAAGATAAAAGCGAAAATCTTCGTAAACAAATTCACTCTATTTTAGAGCTTGAAGAAAATAATGATGATGAAAATACCATTATCTTAGAGCAAAATTTAAAGCAGGGATTTTCTTCTGTAAAAAATATTTTATCTGTTACGGCAAATCTTTACAAAAATATGTCTTTAATGACAAAAATTTTAGAAAAAAGAAAAAAAGAATTGCTCGCTAACCCAGATACAAAAGATGCTTTGAATGTAGTTGGCATTCTTGAGGGTGATGTATCAAAATTAAATTCTATTTTAAAAACACAAAGTACACAGATGAAGTCTTTGTATGAGGACACGGCAAAAATAGTTAAAAATGTTGAAAATGAGACAATATTTGACAATCAATTTGGTGTGTATAATAAACGTTACTTACTTACAAAAATTGGACAGGAAATTGGACTTATTAAAGAGTTTAAACATAAGAGTTCATTGATTATGATTGAACTTTCTCATGAGCTGAAAAAAAGTGTCAATAATGAAAAAGCTATACTTCTTATGACTCGCACCATTGCAAGACTTCTTTTAAAAACATCGAGAAGAAGTGATATTGTTGCACATTATGGAAATGGAGTTTTTGCAATGCTTTTAAAGCATACAGATATAGAAAGTGCTAAAAAAGCGAGTGAACGACTTTCCGACCTTGTTTCAAATTCTAACTTCTTTTTAGCCGATAGAGAAATTCAGCTAAAAATTTCTATAGGTGTCACAGATATAGATGCAAAGCATTCTGTAGAAGAGATAGTTGTCAGTGCCATAGATGGTATACAAAAAGCATACGAGCAGAAAAATTCAGATTATGCCGTATCTTTACGATTTTAAAGTAGGAAATTTTTTTAGAAAATGAAGTTAAATATCGTAGAATATCCAGATAAAAAATTAAGAGAAAAATCAAAAGAAGTTAAAATATTTGACGCTTCATTGCATAAACTTTTAGATGCAATGAACCCTTTAATGATAAATACAAATGGAATAGGACTTGCCGCTATTCAAGTGGCACACCCTGTACGTGCACTTGTTTTAAATATTCCGGATGAAGAGGGTGAACAGGCACCAGAAAACTTATTAGAGATTATAAATCCTGTGATGACAGATAAAAGCGGAAGCACAAGTTATCAGGAAGGATGCTTAAGCGTACCTAAGTTTTATGAAGATATTAAACGTTATGAAAATGTTGTAGTAAATTATCAAGATAGGCACGGGAATACGAAGACCCTTGAAGCAGATGGGCTCTTAGCCATTGCTATTCAGCATGAAATGGATCATCTTGAGGGAATACTTTTTATTGACAAGCTTTCGTATGCACGACGAAAAAAGTTTGAAAAAGAGTATAAACGCATGCAAAAAGAGAGAAAACACTCTAAATAATATGACATTTTGTTATATTATTTTCTACATGTAAATAAATTTGCTATGATTATACCAACTTAATAAAGGTTGGTTCAATGAAAACAGTTCGCTGTGCAACGTATGAAGGTATAGATGCTAAAGTCGTTGATGTTGAATCAACGCTGACGAAAGGTCTGCCCTCCTTCTCCATTGTGGGAATGGCTTCTACTGCCATAACTGAATCAAAAGAGCGTGTTAAATCGGCACTTTTGAGTAATGAATTTTCATTTCCTCCAAAAAGAATTACCTTCCTTTTAGCACCTTCAGAGCTTATGAAATCCGGCTCTCAGTTTGATTTGAGTATGGCTGTATTGCTTCTATTATATGAAAATGATGCCGATTTAAGTCAATGGTTTATTTTTGGTGAGTTGGGGCTTGACGGGAGTGTAAAAGAAAATATACAGCTCTATCCTCTTATTTTGTCACTAGCAAATCAGGGACTTATCTCACAGGCAATAGTTCCTTTTGAATCACTTGAAAAACTCTCAAAGATTCCAAATGTTGCATTTTACGGCGTGAAAACTTTGAATGAAGCTGTAGAAATATTGAAAAATCAAGAATCAGCACTTCCAAGCATAGAACAAAGTGAAATTGCTTATCCATTCTATGAAATTAGCAAGCAAAAATATTTTTATACAAAAGAGTATGAAGAAGATTTTTTAGATGTAAAGGGACAAGATATTGCTAAAAGAGCTGCTCTCATTGCGGCAGCAGGCTTTCATAACATAATATTTGAGGGAAGCCCCGGTTGTGGTAAAAGTATGATAGCAAATCGTTTACGCTACATCTTGCCTCCTATGACTGCAAGTGAAATTTTAGATGTGGCAAAGCTTGAAGTGTTAGAAGGGTATGAACCATTGTTTAAACCGCATAGAAGTTTTAAAAATCCACATCACAGTTCGACACCGGCAAGCATATTTGGCGGGGGGAGCCATAAAGCAAAAATAGGCGAAGTGGGTTTGGCAAATGGAGGGATTCTTTTTTTTGATGAATTACCGCATTTTTCAAAAGGAGTGCTGGAATCATTAAGAGAACCTATGCAGGATGCAAAAATAAGAATTTCAAGAGTCAATTCAAAGGTAGAGTATCCGGCTAAATTTTTATTTGTAGGTGCTATGAACCCTTGTCCATGTGGAAATTTACTTGATGAAAACAAAGAATGCAGATGCAGTGATTTGGAGATTCAAAGATATAAAAACAGACTCTCAGAACCTTTTTTAGATAGAATAGATTTAAATATAGTGATGCAAAATGTTACAGTAGATGATACAAGTAGTTTTAGCTCTAAAGAGATGCATAAAATGGTGGTAGAAGCACATATATTTGCAAAAAAACGAGGGCAAAAAGAGTTTAATGCAAAGCTTTGTGATAAAGACTTAAATGAATTTTGTATGATGGATAATGAAGCTGAAACAATTTTACAAACGGCCATTAGTAGATTTTCTCTCTCTTTTAGAAGTATAAAAAAGATTCAAAAAGTTGCACGGACTATTGCTGATTTGGATAAAAGTGAAAAAATAGCGAAGAAGCACCTCTTAGAGGCACTCTCTTATAGAAGACGCTAAGTATCACTTCACTTTTCCAACTTCATAAAATTTTCTTAAAAATGTATCGATTGGATTTATCAGTCTGTATATAACAGGAACAACTAACAGTGTTAATATCATAGAACTTAAAAGCCCTCCTATAATTGAGAGTGCCATAGGTGCTTTTGTTTCACTTCCTAAGCCATTTCCAAAAGCAAGTGGCAGCATAGCAAAAATCATAGCAAATGTTGTCATAAGAATAGGACGTAACCTTTTTTCGCCCGCTTCAAGCAGGGCTGTATCAGCATCTTTTCCCTCTTTTATAGCCATATTTGCAAAGTCTACAAGTAAAACGGCATTTTTGCCTACCATACCCATAAGCAGCATAAATCCAATCATAACAAAAAGAGAAAAATGCAGATGTGTTATATAAAGTGCCAGCATTACACCGATGATGCTTAGTGGCAGTGCAAACATAATTATAACAGGCTGAATAAGTGATTCATAAAGTATAGCCAAAATAATAAACATTAAAATAAGAGAGAGTCCAATAGCTGCTGAAAAAGCTTTTGCTGTTTTTCCCATTTCTTCTGCAAAACCGGTAAATCTGTAAGAAACATCTTTTGGAAGCAGTGTGTCAATTTTTGCTTTTGTATAGTTAATAGCACCGCCCAAATCAAGTCCAAAAAGGTCAGCATAAATTGTAACTTGTCGTTGTCTGTCATAATGGTAAATAGTTGCCTGAGAAGAGCCTTTGCTAATATTTACCAAACCTTCGAGATATACTAAGTCGCCATTATTTGCACGGAGCTGAATCTTTTTTAAATCATTCAGTGATTTTCTATGGGCATCATCAAATCTGAGGGTAATATTGTACTGTTTTCCATTTTCTTCAAAATGAGAAATCTCTATATCACTGGAAAATGCCGTTACGATTGCATTTGCAATTTGCGTGGCAGTGATACCTAAACGATTTGCATTTTCTCTAAGAATATGTATGTTGTATTGTGGTTTTGGTGCATCCAAATTCGTATCAACATCCACAAAACCTTTTTTTGCTTGAAGATAACTCACAAGATTTTTTTTCGCTTTTTGTAAAGAGGCAAATGAGTCAGATTTTAATACGATTTGATAAGGAACACTTACTCCTGCTCCTTTAATATTTGGAATGGCGGCAGCTGTAATAAACATATGTTTAGCATAGGGTTTTAACATCTTTCTGGTATTTTGTATAATTTGCTCTTGATTGATAGACCTAGCGGATTTTGGTGTGAGTTTTACATATATAAGTGCTTTGTTCTTCTCTTTTGCTGCATTATAAGCAACATTGAGTGTCGTAAAAACTACATTTTTATTTTTACGTATAACATTTTCTATCTGTTTTGACTCTTTTATCATCTCTTGGAGTGATATACCAGGTTCTGCTTTTAATTTTACTTGAAATTCTGCTTTATCTTCTTTTGGTATAAAATCCATACCAATTTTTGGAAAAAGAGATAAAGAAGTAATAAAAATCAGCAGCACAATAAAAAGAGTAGATATTTTAAATCGAAGCACTGTTTTTAGGAGTATGGCATAAAATTTGTCAATTGCTTGAAAAATTGGTTCTGTAATAGTGTAAAATTTACTCTCTTTTTTATGTAATACTCTTGCACTGAAACTTGGAATAAATGTCAAGGCAATAGTATATGAAATTATGATGGCAAAACCGACAGTCATAGCGAAACTTTCGAAGAATTTTCCAACAATACCGCTCATATTTGAGACCGGTAAAAATACAGAAAGAAGCATGGCTGAAATCGCCATAATTGCAAAAGCCATCTCTTTTGTTCCGGAGTAGGCAGCTTCGAGCTTGCCCATGCCAGCTTCCATCTTTTTATATATATTTTCTATGACGACTATAGCATCATCTATAATAATACCAATAGCAAGTGTGAGCCCGATAAGTGTCATTTTGTTTAAATCAAATCCCATAAAATTCATAAGGGCGAAAGTACCTAAAATAGAAGTAGGAATAGAGAGTGCCGAGACAAGCGTAATTGTAAAATTCCGTAAAAATACAAAAATAATGATGGCTGCAAGAATGGCTCCGTAGATTAAATCAAATTTGACATCTTCAAGTGAATTAATAATAAAAGGCGTAGTGTCTTGGAGTGTTTTTACTTCAAATCTTTTGCCAGCCATTTTTTGTAGTGCGGGTACTATTTTTTTTACACGATTGACTATATCAATTGTATTGGTTCCTGAAATTTTTTGAATTTCTAAAATAACCCCGGGTACTCCATTATAAGAAGCGTAACTTTTTGGGTCACTGAGGGTATCTTGGACTTTTGCAACATCTTTGAGTCGAATACTGTTTTTTATTTTTATATTTTCGAGTTGTTTTACATTGAGCGCATCTGCTTGAACTTTGAGTATATATTCGTTTGTATTGGTAATGAGTTTACCACCACCGATTTTAACATTTTCACTTTTTATGGCATTGTTTAATTCTAAAACAGTAATACCGTATCTATTTAAAGTGTCAATATTAGGAAATATTTTTATTTCTCTATCTCGATAACCTATAATATTCACCCCACCTACACCAATGATTTTTTGTAAGGCAGGTTTTGCTTTTTCATCTGTAAAAAGCATAAGATGCTTGAGTGTATCATTTTTGGCTGTTAAAAAAACATTTATAATCGAAGCACCGCCAATATCAAGTTTGCTTACCAAAGGTGTTTGCGCATCTCGAGGGAGTTTTACCGCTGAGACTTTATCTCGTACATCATTGGTTGCTTCATCAATATTACGTTTGAGAAAAAACTTTACAGTAACAATACTTACGCTATCAGTACTTGTTGAGGTAACACTGTCTACACCGCCTATTTGTGAAATGGCTTCTTCAATTTTATCGGTTACCTGCGATTCTATCGTTGTTGGTTCGGCACCTGGATAAACAGTCTTAACAGTAACGATAGGAAAATCAATATTTGGGTAGAGTGCCGAGGGCATATGTTTAAAACTTATAAGTCCGAATATTACCAATGTTAACACATACATGAGCGTTGTAATCGGTCTGTTTATTGCTATTTTATACATGTAAATACCCTATTTTTTTGATTTGCTTACGATATAACCATCGCCGAAAAGCCCTGGAAGAAAATCTTTTGTTTGTACTTCTGCTTTTATTTTTCTATCATTCATATTGGCTCTTGGATAAACTTTAGAAATAACTCCTGTGTATTTTGTATCATCACCATCAAGTTTATATTCAAATTTGTCGCCTACATGTACGAGTTTTCTATTTTTTTGATCAAAGGCTAGGAGTAATTTTCGTTTTGTTACACTTTGAATTTTAAAAGCTGTACGGAGCATAAGTCCACTAACTGCATCACCGATTTCTATTTTTTTTGCATAAATCACACCATCAAAAGGGGCTCTTAAAAAGGTTTTATTGTATAAAGCTTGTTGATAAGCGAGTTGATCTTTTGCACTTTCATAACGATTTGCAACTGTGTCAAATTTTGCTTCATCAATTAAACTTTTAATTTTGAGTTGTCTTAAATAATCTTTTTTTGCATATTTGTATGTGGTCTTGGCTACTTCAAGTATCGCTTTTATATCGCTATTTTCAAGTTTGGCTAATACTTCATCTTTTTTTACTTTACTGCCGACATCAACATATATTTTATGAATGATTCCGCTGGCAATAAATGCAATATTTGCATCTTTGAGTGGTTGGACAGTAAAGGTGGCATATACCTGAGCGGCATGTATCAAACTAACAAACGTTAGCAGTGTTATGAGTATTTTTTTCATTATTCTAATTCCTCTTGTAAATTTTTTCCACTATAATAATAGTAAGTAGCATAGGCAACTTCCAGTTCATTTAAGCTGCTGGCATAAAGGGCTTTGGCCCGTGTTTTTTTGGTGAGTGCATCAAGGTAGACAATATAGTCGACAATGCCGGCATCATATTTTTTTTCTATTGTAATAAAAGCACTTCGCGTGGCATGTAAGGCACTTCGTGCACTTTTAATTTTTAATTTTGCTGTTCGTATACGTGCTTTTGCAAGTTTTAATTGTATTTTTTGCTCTTTATTCTGGTGGTTAATTTGTGATTGGAGTGCCTGTGCATTAAGTTGAAGTGCTTCTTTTTCTTCTTTAAGTTGTCCAAAATCAAAGAGTCGGATATTGAGTGAAACTAAAAGTGTATTTTGCTTTGTGAGTGGATTTGCATTGAGCTGTGTTAGTTTTGGATCAAGACGTTCAAATGTGTAGCCATTATATGTGTCTTGAAGTGTAATATTTGGATAATAATGACTCTCGACTGCATTTGCAGAGAAGCTGAGTGCATTTTTTTGTGCAATTGATGCCTTTGTAGTATCAAGAATTTGGTATTGAGGGGAAAAGCTTTTTTTAAAGCTTGCTTTTTCTAAAGTCGTAATTTTTTTACCTACTTTTAACTCAAGTAGTGATTGCAGGGATAAAATTTGAAATTTTATTGTTTGTATATCATATATATTTGTATCAAAATCAGCCTGAACACGCTCTACATCATCTATTGTTGCCATTTTTGCTTTATAAAAACTTTGGATTCTTTTAAGTTGTGCCTGTAGTGTTTTTTTGGCTTCTTGCTTTGCATTGAGTGCTGCCTGTAAATTTTTTATACTAAAAAAATCATTTATTATTTGTAAATCCAATGATTTTTTATAAGCGACTTTGTCAAATTTACTAGCAGTAAAAGAAGATTTTTTTTCATGAATTTGTGCATAACGTCTCCCCCCATCATATACGGTTAAAGAAACTTTCGCATAAGCATTGTATGTATCTCCTGCATTAAAAGGAGATGTTGCATCATCGCGTTTGTATACGCCGCCGATATCTAAGCTAGGAAAGTAGCTACTTTTTTTTGCATCTAGCTCTTTGCGTTTTGCACGTTGCTGGTATGTTTTTGCTTGAACTATATCATTGTTTTTTGCTGCAAAATTTAGGAGCTCTTTAAGCGTTTGGGCAGAACTAAGAAGCGGAATAGATAAGATAAATAGGAATGTTAAAAATTTCATTGTTTTACTTCTATAAGAGAAAATATAGTATCAATGTTGGTATTGAGCTCTGTTTCTAAATCATTAATAGTATTTGTTGTGCTGCTTGCTATAAAAAGACCTTCTGCTAAGGCAAATAGTCCTTTTGCTATATGTATGGATTCTTGAATGATTTCTCCTTTATTAATTCCCTCTTGCATAATTTCACGCATCCAGTTAAAGTAGCGGGTAAAACATTCGCTTTGAAATGCCTTCATCCCTTTATTTGGGGTTGTAAGATTAATAGATATAAAATCTTTATAAATTTCCCTGAGCTCTTTTGTCTCATCAGCATAAAAGAAACGGGCGAAAATCTTTATTTTCTCTTTTGTTTTACATGTAGATTCTAATTGGGCTTTTTTTTGTGTGTCATACTCATTGAGCATGATATGCAGTAACTCAAATATAATGTCTTCTTTATTTTCAAAATAATCATATAAGCTTCCTTTGCTTATGCCCGCAGTTAATGCAATTTTTGCTACTGTCAACTCTTTAAGTGAGTTTGCTACAAAAAGATTTTTACATGCAAGGGCAATATCTTTTTTCTTTTGGACTTTGTCTACAATAATTGCCATATTCTCTCCTTGAAAAATAACCGACTATCAGTCATTTATAAAATTTTATCATTATGCTACTTAAATTTAAATTATGAATAAATTGTTATACTTGTCCCAAAGGAAAGATATGCGGTATATTATTATATTATTTATGACTTTGACTCTTTATTGTAGTGAAGAAGATAAAAATACATCTAAAGTAGATACTTCAGGCAAATTACAACATATGTCTGTAAAAGAGAAGAAAAAGAGGTTTATTAAATTATTGCTACCTGCGGTACGGCATGTGCATGATAGACTCATATTAAGATATGAAAAAGTTTCAAATGAGATGCACAACAAAACAAATGCTCAAGAGATTCAAAAATTAAAAAAAGAGTATAAAGCAAAGAGTGACGAAGATTTATTAGCACGATTAAAACCACATCCTATAAGTATTACACTGGCTCAAGCTGCGATGGAAAGTTCATGGGCGACTTCAAGGTTCTTTAAAGAAGCAAAAAATATTTTTGGTATGTGGAGTTCACACCCAAAACAACAACGCATAGCAGCAAAAGAAAAAAGAGGGGCTAAATATACAGTATGGTTGAGAAAGTTTGATACTATTGACGCTTCTGTACGTGCTTATTATGAAATGATTGCAAAAGGTAAGGTATACAATAGATTTCGCCAACTGCGATTACAATATGATGACCCATATAAGATAACGCCAGGCTTAGACAAATATTCTGAAATGGGTTCTGCCTATGTTGCTACAATAAATAATGTAATTAAATATAATAAATTTACACTATATGACAAATAGCCTTCTTCTGGCTATTTATACATTATAATATGTGGCATCTGGATGATACACAATAAGTGCTGAGGTTGACTGTTCTGGATGAATCTGAAATGTTTCGCTTAATTCTATACCAAACTCTTCAGGTTTTAAAAGATTAAATAGCGGACGACTAAGTTCCAAGTCAGGACAGGCAGCATAGCCAAAAGAGTAACGGCTTCCCTGATATCTGTTCATTCGTACGTCCCCAAGAGTATTTCCCTCATCTTTTGCGATATTTAAATCAAGTCTGATTTGTTTGTGGGCAATTTCTGCAAGGGCTTCGGCTAATTCAACACCGAGACCGTGGAATTGATAATATTCTGTATAGTCTCCTCTATCATATATTTCACGTTCAGCTTCACTGATTTTACTTCCTGCACTGACGCAGCTAAGGGCTATTACATCATGTCGGTCATTATGAAAAAAGTCACTGAGGGCACGATGCGGTCTTTTCCTTTGTCTTGGAAAACTAAATATCTCTTCTGCATGTCCCATAATGTTTTCAAGCGGTTCGCGGTTAATGTCTTCTTCTTTAAACCATCCTTCACTCTCGGGAAAAATTAGAAGAGAATTGTCATCACTTCGACAAGGCCAATATCCATATAGAATGGTCGGCTCAAAAATTTGCTCATCAAGAAAGCGTTTTTTGAGTTTTTCATAGGCAGGCCAGACAACGTCATCAAGTTGTTTTTGGTATGCTTCTTTTGTCATTCCTTTTGAAGAATATCCCCAGCGAGATTTGAAAAGTAATTTGTGGTTTATCCATTCAAAAGCCATTTCAACCTGTTGCTGTGTAAGTTTAATTTCACGTCTGCCCCAAAATGGCGGTGTCGGAACAGCTACATCACGTGAGGGCATTTTTATCTCAGAAAAAGGAGGAATAATATACTCTTTTTCTTCTTTACGTTCAACTTTGGGTGCATTAGGATGCAGGTCTGTGTCAAAATTACCAGCTTCTATCCGACTCATAGCAGTAACACCGTCAAAAGCATCTTTACAATAAAAAATAGGGCCATCATAGGCAGGGCGGCAAAAGTCATCTATAAAAGTACGTGTCAGTGCTGCTCCTCCTAAGAGAATAGGAATTGTAAGCTTTTTTTCTTGTAATATAGTGAGATTTTCAAGCATAACCTGTGTTGATTTTACAAGCAGTCCACTCATACCAAGTGCCTGTGCATTTGATGTTTCAAGTGTTTGTAGAAAATTATCAAGCTCTACCTTAATGCCTAAATTGACGACTTTATATCCATTATTTGAGAGGATAATGTCAACAAGATTTTTTCCAACATCATGTACATCACCTTTTACTGTTCCAAGCACAAGTGTTGTATCTGCCTCTTTTTCTACTTTTGGTAGGTAAGGGTTAAGATGGTCCACAGCTTTTTTCATAGTTTCTGCTGATTGTAGAACAAAAGGGAGTTGCATTTGACCTGAACCAAAGAGTTCCCCAACAACTTTCATGGCATCAATTAAAATTTCATTTACAATTTTTTCAGGAGCTATTGTTTTTCTGGCCTCTTCAACAAGAGGAATCATTCTATCTTTATCTCCATCCATTAAAAGTTTTGCAATTTTTTCTTCATCGTTCATAGCTAAGTACTCAGCATCTTCAGCTTCATTGTCAACTGCTTCTTTTGTCGAGAAGTGCTCTATAAAAGTAAAAAGAGCCTCTCCTTTTGGTTTACGGTTAAAAATCAAGTCATCACAAATCTCTTGATCTTCTTTTGAAATTTTATTGAGAGGTATAATGTGTTTCACATTAATAATGACAGCACTCAGTCCTGCTTGAACACAATGATGTAAAAACATAGAATTTAAGTAAGGCCTTGCATCTTTATCAAGACCAAAAGAAATATTTGAAAGTCCCAGTATCGCACCTACTTCTGGGTGCTTCTGTCGGAGTTTGCGTATAGCTTCTATGGTATTTATACCAGCTTCAAAGTACTCTTCATCACCACTTCCAAGTGTAAATGTTAAAACATCAAAAACTAAATCTTCTTTTTTAATACCGTGACGGTTTGTTGCAAGGTCGATAATTCTATCAGCTACTTTGAGTTTATCTTCGACAGTTTTTGCCATACCAACTTCATCAATAGTTAAACAAACGAGACTTGCTCCGAACTTTTTGGCTAATTGGCAGACAGCATCAAACTTTCCTTCACCATCTTCAAGGTTTACGGAATTAAGTATTGGCTTTCCACCAATGTGTTTAAGTGCTGTTTCTAAACCTTTGGTTTGTGTAGAGTCTGGCATAAGTGGTAGGGCGATTTTTTGAGCATACATTGCCATTACTTCTGTCATATCTTTAGTCTCATCACGACCTGCAAAGCCGACATTTACATCTAGTACATGTGCACCTGCACGCACCTGCTGCTGTGCAACAGAGAGTGTTCCTTCATAATCTTCTGCCAAAAGTAGTTCACGAAAGGCTTTTGACCCCGTTGCGTTTGAACGTTCTCCTACCAAAAGAGGAGCAGGCTCTTGCATCAGTGCTACAGTATTAAAAAGTGAAGCAATGGAATTAGGTTGAGAACCGGAAGGTTCTTTTGGTGTAAGTGTTATGACTTTATCAACTAAAGCACGAATATGTTGAGGTGTAGTACCACAGCAGCCACCTAAAAAGCTGACACCGTCATATTTTAAGAATTTTTCTTGTTGTGCAACAAATTCATCAGGTCCCATTGGATAGTAGGTATAACCACCTCGATTTTGAGGCAGACCTGCATTTGCATGCACACTAATAGGTTTTGCCCAGAGTTCACTGAGGTTTTTTACATGTTTTAGTACCTGTTCTGGTCCTGTTCCACAGTTAAAGCCAAGAGAGAGAATATCAAAAGGTTCTAAAATGGTAGCAATTGTCTGGACATCTGTTCCAATAAGCATCGTTCCACTGAGCTCAATGGTTACAGAAACCATGATGGGAATCTCTACTTCTCTTTGGTGGGAGGCTTCCTGTATGGCATGCAGAGCAGCTTTTATTTGCAGTGGGTCTTGAGCTGTTTCAATTAAAAAAATATCGACACCACCATCAATGAGGGCAAGACAAAACTCTGTATATCCTGCATACATTTCATCGTAGGTAATATGCCCCAGCGAAGGGAGTTTTGTACCAGGACCGATAGAGCCTAAACAAAAACGCGGATGCTTCGGCGTTGAAAAAGCTTCACACTGTTTTTTTACAAGTTCAGCACCTGCACGTGTAAGTTCATATGCACGATTACCAATATTATATTCGTCCAAAACCCATGAGAATGAGCCAAATGTATTAGTGGTGATGAAATCAGCTCCAGCAGTGAGATAGGCTTGAAAAATTTCATTCATAATGTCGGGAGCTGTGACATTTAAAAGTTCATTACAACCTTCATTATTTTCCCATGCTTCTTTTGGAATTTTATCATCACGTTGCTGTAGTTGTGTGCCCATAGCACCGTCTATAATGAGTGGACGTTTTTTGATTGTGTTTAAGATGTATTGTTTTGTTGTCATAAAATCATATCTTCTATTTTTAAAATGTTTTATGATTTTAGCATTATTGGATATAAAACTTACTGTATTTTTGCTATAAATTTTAGTTCTTAAGCTAAAAATGCAAATATTTGACGAAATAAGCATATGATTTATTGACTTTCATCGTCAAAATGGTGTATAATGACGATGAAAATCAATAGTGAGAGAGGTTTTACCGTTAAATGACAGTTACTTATATACGTCCAGATAAGAACTTTTTATCTGCTCATGAACAGTTACAGTATATAAATTCGTACGCATTAGCAAATAATCTTGTTATTGATGATGAATTTGTAGATTATATATCACAACGTAAACGTTTAGATGAAAGAGCGAACGTGAGTTCTTATTTCCAATCTCAAGAGCAAGGAATACTTTTAATATATGATGTTTGGGTACTCACAACGAATATGGAAGATCTAATTCAGATGATTAGTTGTTTGTTGAAAAATGAATATAAAGTTCATATTGTAAAACACTCTGTTATAATATCTCAGCAAAGTAGTGCAATGTTAATTTTGGGGTTAATGGATCAGTTACGTCAAAAATTAAAAAATGATTCAAAAAAAATGATAGGTAGACCAAAAGGAAGCCGGTCAAATTCAAAATTTGATGTTTATTTAAATGAAATTATAGGGTTTATAAAAGAGAAAAAAAGCGTAAGTGAGATGGCACGGCTTTTAAATGTGAGTAGAAGTTCTCTAAAAGATTATATAGAATCGAGAGAATTAAAACAAATGGCACTTGGATTATTGGTTTCAAAAATACCTCGTGATGCGGAAGAACAGGTCATCAATACAATTGATTGTCCAAATTAATTTATAGGAAAAAATATATGAGTGAAGCAAAAAAAAGTATAAAAAAATCGGAACCATGGAGAATTAAAAGATATTATGTGTATGTTATGGCTACGATAGTAGCTTTGGGATTACCATGGATCAGAATTAATGGACATCAGTTTTTTTTATTGAGTTTTGATAAAATGAAATTGGATCTTGCATTTATTCAGTTTGATATGCAAGAGTTATATTTGATGCCATTTCTGTTAATGCTACTATTTATTGGTATTTTTGGTATGACCGTGATGGGTGGACGTGTATTTTGTGGCTGGGTTTGTCCTCAAACCGTTTTTCGTGTCCTTTATCGTGACTTGATTGAAACAAAACTGCTACATTTGCGAAAGCGTATCGGTAATAAGCAGAAAGAACCGGATATGTCTAAGCCAGAAAATAAAGTGAAAAAGTTGATGGCTGTTTTAATATGGACACTATTAGCTCTTATAGCTGGTGCTGATTTTATGTGGTATTTTGTTCCCCCTGAAACTTTTTTCAAATATTTGAGTAATCCTAGTGAGCATATGACTATGATAGGATTTGTTGCAGGAATTGCAGCATTTTTGATTTATGACATAGTCTTTTTGAAAGAGGATTTTTGTGTTTATGTTTGTCCTTATTCTCGTGTACAGTCAGTTCTTTATGACGAGCATACGGTTATGGCACTTTATGATGAGCACAGAGGTGGGAAAATCTATGAGGATGAAGGGAACGGAGAGCATAAAAAACTTGTCAATAAGCAAAAAGAGTTACAGACTATAGACCCGACTGCAGAGTGTACTACATGTGAAAAATGTGTAACGGTATGTCCTACGCATATTGATATTCGTCAAGGTTTGCAGCTAGAGTGTATTAACTGTTTAGAATGTGTAGATGCATGTACAACTGTAATGGGAAAACTGGGAAAACCTTCTCTAGTTACTTGGTCAAGTGATTATGAGATTGTTGACAGAAAAGGGAAAACAAAGTATTTCCGTCCAAAAGTAATAGCCTATATTGTGTTGTTAGTTGGAATTATGTTTGCTCTTGGTTATATGGGTACAACAAAAGAGCATATGCTTTTAAATATTAATAAAGAAACAAGACTTTACTCTATTAAGCACCATGATAATAAAAAATTTACGGTAGAGAACTCTTATGTTTTCTTATTGCAAAATACAGAAACTAAGCCAATGAAGTTTTATTTTGAAGTAATAGCTCCAAAAGGTATGGAAGGAAAAATTAAAATTATTAAACCATCAAAACCATTTAATGTCATTCCTGATGTGAAAAAGAAAAAAATAGTTACATTAAGAACTGCAGATATGTTAGTTGATGATAATCGAAAGGATACTATTATCCCTATCACCATTCATGCCTATGCCCTTGGAAACGACGGAAAACCAAGCAAAAAAGTTTCTGTTTTACGACATACAACTTTTGTATTTCCAAAAGAGACTGTGCTGTTTAAAGCAAAATAATCAACAAAAAATCACGTATAGGCGTGGTTTTTATCACATTTTAATTTCTTAATCGCTTTATTTTCTATAAGTATAAAAATTTGCTATAATCCGTTTCTATTTCAAATAAAGGTAATAATTAATGGCATTTTCAAAAGAAAATAGAAAAGGCACTATGTATGGTGTCATATTCGTTGCAATTTTTGCAGCAGCAGCAACATCGATTGCACAAATTTCATTTATACATAATCTTGGTATTTCTCCACTTGTAATTGGTATCGTTTTAGGTATTTTTTATGCAAATACACTACATCAGCATATTCCTAGTGCATGGGGAACAGGTATAACTTTTTCTGGGAAAAAGATACTTCGTTTTGCAATTGTATTTTATGGTTTTAGAATAACTTTTCAACAAATTATGGCAGTAGGACTCAGTGGTTTTACAGTTTCACTTATTATGCTCTCAACAACATTTATTCTTGGTACATATTTAGGGATGAAAGCATTTAAGATGGATAGAGATACATCAATGCTTACAGCTGCCGGTGGTGCAGTTTGTGGTGCTGCGGCAGTTTTGGCTACAGAACCTGTTCTAAAAGCAGAAGGCTATAAAACTGCAGTAGCAGTCTCTATGGTTGTCCTTTTTGGTACAGCTTCAATGTTCTTATACCCAGTTATATATTCAACTATTGTTGCACATGCAACAGGTTTTTTACATATGACACCTGAACAATTTGGTATTTATACAGGTGGAACAATTCATGAAGTTGCACAAGTTGTGGCTGTTCCGGCATCTATTCCGACATCTGTAATCCCTGCTCAAGATGTCACTGCTTTGGGAATGAGTGCACAAGCACTACATACTCAAATGGCTAACTCTGCGGTTATTGTTAAAATGACGCGTGTTATAATGATTGCTCCTATGCTTATTGTTTTAGGTATTTACCTCTCTATGCAAGCGAAAAAAAGTGGTAATGCAGGTGATAAATTACAACTTGTAATTCCTTGGTTTGCAGTATATTTCGTTGGTATGGCAGGATTTAACTCTTTAGACCTTGTTCCACATGCCATTGTTGGTACTATTAATACTATTGATACTTTTCTTTTAACAATGGCAATGACAGCACTTGGTATGGGAACAATATTTTCTAAATTTAAAGGTTTAGGACTTGCTCCAATTTATACAGCAGGTAGTATGTTTATATGGTTAGTAATTGGTGGATTCATTGTAACAAAAGCTGTAACTGCATTTTTATAAAAGGCAATTGACTCCTTTAATAAAACTATTTAAAAAAAGATTATATAATCGCTATAAATAGTTTTTAAGGGGTTTACTTGTGTCACATCTTCCAAATACATTAAACTCTTTTTGGCTTTGGAAAGAGGTCTATGCAAAACTCGGGATTTCTAATCCCGCATATAAATACTGGAAAAATACTCCCAATTTAAAACTCAACAATAAATATATTTTTATTCAAAAAAAAATGCTTCCAAAAAAACATGAATATGTGGAAGAAATTTTAACAGATCTCTCCGGATATTTGCCGATTAAATATGCATCAGATAAACTACATGTAAACGAACATTTATTTGTAAGTGATACTATGAAACTTCATACAGCATTTGAATATAAATTTGTAGAAGATATAAAATTTGTCAATGTAAGAAAATTTTTTAGAGAATATGGCATTAAAATAGGGAAAAATTCTCTTGTACAACTAGGGAGAATGAGAGATCTGGAAATATCAACTGAAGCTACTTTTTATAATTTGAAAAATGATTATGGATTGGTGGTATACGACTAATGAATACTTTTTTTATCGAGTTTCGAGACCCTCTTTTTTCTATTATTGTGTTTTTTACACTTATTTTTGTGATTACATTTTTTTCTTATTGGTGGGGAAGATATAAACAAAACGAAGATTCTAAGCATCTCAATAGGTTTTTAAAACAATTTCGCACTTTACCCTCACATGATGAGTTGAAAGTTTTAATATCAAGCGGTGAATTATCTGAAAAATCGTGGTTACTTTTGGCAAACTCTTATTATAAAAATGGTGATTATGAAAAAAGTATAGAAATTTACAATGAAATACTCAATGTTGGCCATAAAAAGTATACAAAAGAGACAATGTTCTTGTTGGGTAAAACTTATTTTAAGGCAGGCTTTTTAGAGCGTTCAAAACAGGTATTTTTGGAAATATTAAAAAATAATCCACGAACGCCTGAAGCCCTTCATTATTTATTGTTGGTATATGAGTACATGAAAGACTATAAAGCTGCCATGGAGGTTTTAGAACCTTTGGATGAGTTAGATGAGGATGTTGTTCTTGAACGTGCTTATTTACATGCTTTAAATTGTTTAGA
>JALUXS010000115.1 GCA_027013185.1 Sulfurimonas sp. | reverse complement strand
TATCGGGGTATTTTTAGTTGCGTTTATAAGTGGTGTTTCAAGTGTACATGAAGCGATTATTCCGTTGACGACATTAGGAATGCTCGGTGCATTGGCACAACTCTTTTTCTCATATGAAGATTTAAGAACACTTGATGCCAAAGAAAATGAGTACCAGCTTCAGCGAACAAAAAGATTGCTAAATGAAAACTTTAAAAAAGTAAAAATACTTCGTTTTATAAGCTTAATTATCGGTGGTGTTATTTTACCACTACTTGCATTGGTTCTTGTCAGTGGAGGTTCTTTAACTGCAACATCAATTACACTATTTTTGGCGATTGCCGTTATATTTTTAAGTGAAATCAGTGACAGATTTTTATTTTATACAACGGTTGTTCCTCTTGGAATGGCAGGTGGATTTTTTGTCGGTAAACAGCGTTAAGCAAGGGAAGGAAAAGAGTATGATAAATAAAGTAAAAGATTTTTTAGGTTTTGATATAAAAGAAGAGAAGTATAAACTTTCGCATGATGATACGTTTGGTATGATAGCAGATGAAAAAAAACCTGATAAGTGGATTTTTTCTACTTGTGGTTATTGTGGTGTTGGTTGTGGATTATATATTGGTGTAAAAGATGGAAAAGCAGTTTATACAAAAGGAAATCCAAAACATTTTGTCAATCAGGGAACACTCTGCCCCAAAGGTTTGAGTGAACATCAAATGTTAAATTCACCGCATAGAATTCAAACACCTTTGATAAAAAGAGGGGATGAATTGCAATCTGCAAGTTGGGACGAAGCCTTTACAAAAGTAAGTGATGAATTTAAAAGAATCCAAAAAGAATATGGAAATAAGGCTGTTTCTGTCATAGGAACAGGACAGTTTTTGACAGAAGAATTTTATACTTTAGGAAAATTTGTACAGTTAGGACTTCGTACAAATAATTATGATGGAAATACGACTTTGTGTATGGCAAGTGCCGTAGTGGGTTATAAGCAATCACTCGGCAGTGACGGACCGACAAGTTCTTATGAAGATTTTGAATATGCAGATACCATATTTTTAGTTGGAGCAAATATTGCAGATAATCATCCTATTTTAACTCTACATGTAAATAAAAATCCAAATAAAAAAGTGATAGTAATTGACCCAAGAGCATCAAAAACTTCACAAATGGCTGATGTGTATGTACCCATAAAACCTCGTACAGATTTAGCACTCTATAATGGTTTGGCTTACATAGTACTGGAACAGGGATGGGAAGATGAAGGTTATATAAAAACAAATACAAACGGGTTTAAAGAACTGAAAAAACATCTACAGGATTATCCGCCCCAAGAGGTAGCAAATATTACAGGAATAGATGTAAAAACTTTGTATGAACTGGCCCGTGAATTTGTCTCAAGTGATAAGGTTATTACTGGTTGGACGATGGGTGTAAATCAGTCATTTATGGGAACAGATACCGTAAGTGCCATCATTAATCTGCACCTTTTGACGGGGCATATTGGCCGTGAAGGGACAGGTCCTTTTAGTATTACAGGACAGTGTAATGCGATGGGTACACGTGAGACAGGTTTTACATCTTCTCTTCCCGGATATAGAAACTATGGAGATGAAGAGGCATTAAAAGAGTATGCAAATATAGTAAATGTTGCTGAGGAAATAATTCCTCGTGAACGTGGGCATAAATATGCTGAAATTATTGATGCAATTGACAATGGTGAAATAAAAGCACTTTGGATAACGGCAACGAACCCTTTGGTTTCTTTTGTGAATCAGGACAAATTGCGTAAAACCTTGGCAAAATTAGATTTGCTTGTGGTACAAGATGCTTTTTTGGGTGATACTGCACAAATTGCCGATGTCGTTTTTGCAGCAGCTACATGGGGTGAAAAAGAGGGAACATATACAAACTCTGAGAGACGATGCAACAAAGCAAACAAAGCGGTAGAGCCGATAGGCGAAGCTAAAAGTGATTTTGATATTATAGTAGAGTTTTCAAAATATTTTGAAGGTGTCAATGAAATGCTTTTTCCAAACTGGAAGGAACCAAAAGATGCTTTTGAAGAGTGGAAAAAGGTTTCTAAAGGGCAGTTGTGTGATTACAGCGGTATGAGTTATGAGCTTATAGAAGAACTCGGCGGTATTCAGTGGCCTTGTAATGAAGAACATCCAAAGGGTACAAAAAGACTTTACAGTTCTGACATTCCTTTTAGAACAAAAGATCAAAAAGCAAAACTCTTATGTTTAGAATGGCATCCAATGGCTGAACCTGTAAGCCCTGAATTTCCAGTGATTTTAAATACAGGTCGAACGGTTGAGCAGTGGCATACACGCACCAAAACAAGAGATATAGCTATACTTGATAACCTTGCTCCCGAAGCATGGGTAGATGTATCACCGATGGATGCAGCAAAATTGAAAGTGAAAAGTGGTGATAGAATGAGCCTTTCATCCCCTAGAGGACGTATTGATGATGTTATAGTCAGAGTAACATCGAGTGTGAGAGAAGGGACAGTATTTGTGCCTTTTCATTTTAATGAACAGTTGATTAACACTTTGACAAATGAAAGTTTTTGTCCAAAATCGGGTGAACCAAATTTTAAACAAACTGCAATACAGCTTCATTCTGATGAAGTCCCAGAAGGACTTACACTTGAAGAACAACAATCAAGTGGGGCAATAGCACATCATAAAGTAGTGTATGAAGGTGTAGCATATGAAGAGAAAGAAGCCAATAAAATATAAGTAAAAATAATGATATTTTATGTTACAATGAACTAAGATTTAAGGCGGTGATAAATATGCAAGAGTGTGAATTGTCTTTCTATTATATATTTTTAATTATGGTTTTACTTTTTGTGAGTATTTATTTTAATATTAAATATAGAAGTGTGATACGAAAAAATGTAGAAAATGAAAATATACTTATAAAAAGTGCATATTTTAATCCTGTAACATCATTACCAAATGCAGAAAATATTAAAATAGTTATTTCAGAGCAGATTGATAGAGCACTCAGACATGATAAGTCTTTTTTAATTATTTGGATAAGAATTAAAAATTATCATGAAGTGAAATTACATTCTAATGTGCTAGCGAATGAATTTATATTAGAAGCAAGTGACAGACTGATACAAAGTACTCGTAGTGAGGATATTGTCGGACATGTCAATGATGATACTTTTATAGTTGTTTTTAATGAGTATTTGGAAGATGAAAATTATAATATACTTCTTAAAAGAGTAGAAGAAGCTTTTTCTGAAGCTCCCAAACTTGATACCAAATATAATATAGAGTTTCAAATTGCGATAGGAAAAAGTAAGTTTCCCGATGATGCTAAAGAAGCCGCAGCGTTAATAGAAAGAGCGAAACATGAAGCGATTGATATCGACTAACATACTCAAAGCAAAATAAAAGCCAGTTTTAAGTATAATTCACAGATTTTTATAAAAAGGTATATGCATGACTAATAAACGTGTTTTAGTTAAGTTTTCAGGTGAAGCTCTTGCTGGAGAAGCAGGTCATGGGATTGATACAAAAATTTTAAAATATATTGCCCAAGAGATTAAAACTCTTATTGATGCAGGTATTGAAGTTGGTATAGTAATTGGTGGAGGTAATATCATTCGTGGTGTTACTGCTGCACAAGATGGAATTATTAAAAGAACTTCTGGTGATTATATGGGAATGCTTGCAACTGTTATTAATGGTGTAGCGATGCAAGAAGCTTGTGAACATGCCGGATTACAAGTTCGTATGCAAACAGCTATAAAAATGGAACAAATTGCAGAGCCATATATTAATCGTAAGGCGACACGTCATCTTGAAAAAGGTCGTGTTGTTATTTTTGCAGCGGGAACTGGGAATCCATTTTTCACAACTGATACCGCAGCAACACTCAGAGCAGTTGAAATTGGTGCAGAAGTTATTATTAAAGCCACAAAAGTAGATGGTGTATATGACAAAGACCCTATAAAATACAGTGATGCTGTAAAACTGGATGAATTAACATATGATGAAGCTTTGCAAGATCATATAAAAGTTATGGATGACACTTCTATAGCGCTTGCAAAAGATAATAGTCTGCCTATTATAGTATGTGATATGTCAAAGCAAGGGAACTTGTTAGATATTTTAAATGGCAATATGCGTAATTGCTCAATAGTAAAATAAATCAAAGGAAACACAGAGAATGAAAGTTGAAGAATTAACAGCAAAAGTTTTACATGAACATCCAAGTATGGATCGTTATCAATTAGCGATTGCAGTTGCAAAAAGATGTGATGAGTTGGAAAATGGTGCGGCAAGTAAATTAAATGTTAACACTAGTAATATAAAATCAGCTGATTTAGCACTGATGGAACTAGCTGAGGGCCTTATAATAGTGAAAGGCTTTACAGACAAAGAAAAGTAATCTTTTGCCTCTGAGTCAAATAGATATAGAAAAAGTCAAACATATTCATGATGTTGAGGCTGCAACTTCTTATCTCTTTTCTCAAATACCCCAAAGTGAACCGCTTCAAAGAGCATTAGAATTTTCTATAAATGCACATGATGGTCAATATAGAAGAAGCGGTGAACCTTATATAATACATCCTATTTTAGTTGCTTCTATTGTTGTATCGATAACAAATGATGAATCTATGGCAATCGCCGCCTTACTTCATGATGTTGTTGAAGATACATCTGTAAAAATTGATGAAATTGAAAAATTATTTGGAAAAGATGTTGCACATTTAGTTGCAGGGCTTACAAAAATTGATGCAATTAGAGATCATGAACTTATTCCTTCAAATTCAAACGATAAATTAGTGGTATCGGCTTTATCATTTAGAAAAATGCTACTTGCAAGTATTGAAGATGTAAGAGTCTTAGTCGTTAAGCTTTGTGATAGATTACATAATATGCTTACTTTGGGTGCTTTGGCTCCTCACAAGCAAAAACGTATTGCTGAAGAGACTTTGGTCGTTTATTCGCCGATTGCACATAGACTTGGAATTTCATTTTTAAAAAATATACTTGAAGATTTAAGTTTTACATATCTTTTTCCTGAAGAAAAGCATCATATTGAAAATTATCTTAATACAAATTACCATGCCATTGAAATGAAATTAAATGCTATTAAAGAATCAATTATGAAGATTCTTGTAAAAAATGGTTTTTGTGAAGATGATTTTGAAATTCTTTCAAGAATTAAACATAAATATTCGATTTATCTGAAAATGCAAAGAAAAGGTGTGAGTATTGATGAGGTTCTTGACCTTTTAGCTGTTAGAATACTTACAAAAGATCCAGTAAAGTGTTATACAATTTTAGGGCTTATTCATCTGAACTTTCGTCCACTTGCTTCACGATTTAAAGATTATATTGCAGTAGCAAAAGATAATGGTTATCAAACAATTCATACAACAGTTTTTTATAATGCTACGATTTTTGAGGTACAAATCAGAACTTATGAGATGCATAAAACTGCGGAGTTAGGTGTTGCGGCACATTGGAAATATAAAAGTGGCGGTAACAATATTAAACTTGATTGGCTAGATAGTTTACAGTATCAAAATGAGTCTGTGGAAGATTTTTATGCACTTATAAAAAATGATTTGTATTCAGAAGACATCTCCGTATTTTCACCCACTGGTGATGCTTTTACTCTGCCACGTGGTGCTGTGGCACTTGATTTTGCATATGCAGTTCACACTGAAGTTGGAAATAAAGCACATAAGGTACTTATCAATAAAACGAAATCTTCTCTTTTAACAGAACTCAACAATGGTGATATTGTAAAAATTATTACAGGGGATGATATCATTACGAGATGTTCGTGGATAGATGCTGTAAAAACTTCTAAAGCAAAAACAAATATGAAGTTTAACTGTAATGCAAGAATGAGGGATATTAATGCTAAAGTTGCTGTGAGTATAGTTGCAACGGCAATGAATCTTAATTATGCACGAGTTCAGGAGTGGTTTAAGAAAAATCGTTGTGATAGTGTAGGTACAATTCCCAATGATATAGAGCATTTTAAAAATGTTATTCATAAATATATTAGTGATATTAGTAAAAATAACAGATTTAAAAATTTTATATCCCGTCATAGATTTAAACTTAAACATTATGAAATAGCAGGTCTTGAAATTTATTCGGCAACGAATGTGACAGATATTGTTTTTGACTATTGCTGCCATCCAAAACATGGTGATGAAGTGATTGGCTTCTTGGAAAAATCTAAAGTACATGTACATCATAAGTTATGTAACAATGCAGCTAAAATGCTTGAAGAAAACAAAGCTATGGTTTTTGTACGATGGAAACAAGAAAAAATATACAAATATAAACTTATAGCATCGCTTCATAATGAAAAAGGTGCTTTAGCAGAATTTTTAACATATTTGGTGAAAATGGATGTAGATATAAACTCAATAGAACTTGGAAAAGATAATTCTGATTATATTAAGTATTGCGAACTAGTTTTTGAATCAAAAGAAGCTGATATTAACTCACTTCGTGCTAAAATAGAGTCAAAAATAAAGGTCATCAATTTGATTAGAACTGATGATGCTTATAAAAATTAAATAAATATAGAGAGAGATAGAAATGATAGAGGAAGCTTTAAGAGAGATAAATAGGGGTTGCGCAGAAATTATTGACAACGAAAGAATAGAAAAACTTTTAAAAGCTTATTTTCAAGAGGGAAAAACATACACAGTAAAAGCTGGTTTTGATCCAACTGCACCAGATTTGCACCTTGGACACACAGTCCTTTTACAAAAGTTAGCAATTTTTCAAAAATATGGAGCACGTGTTCAATTTTTAATAGGAAGTTTTACTGCTACAATAGGTGATCCTACTGGAAAAAATAGTACACGTAAAGTTTTGTCTAAAGAAGATATTGTAAAAAATATTGAGAGTTATACAACACAGGCATTTAAAATTTTAGATGAGAGTAAAACAGATATTGTATATAATGATGACTGGCTGGGTAAGATGAGTGCAGCAGATTTAATAACATTGGCTTCAAACCTTACCGTGGCACGAATGCTTGAACGTGATGATTTTTCAAAAAGATTTAAAACAAATATGGCAATAGCAACGAGTGAATTTATGTATCCGCTTTTGCAAGGATATGATAGTGTTTATTTGGCTTCAGATATAGAGATAGGTGGAACTGACCAAAAGTTTAACTTATTAATGGGTAGACAACTTCAAAAAGCTTACGATATTAAAAAACAGCAGGCTATTTTAATGATGCCTATTCTGGAAGGTCTTGACGGCGTACAAAAAATGAGTAAATCGTTGGGTAATTACATCGGTGTCTCAGATACAGCAAATGATATGTTTGGCAAAGTCTTAAGTATATCTGATGAACTTATGTGGAGATATTTTGAACTTTTAAGTGATAAAAGTTTAGATGAAATTGCCGAGCTTGAAAGTGCGGTAAAAGAAGCAAAGGTACATCCTAAAAAGGTAAAAGAGGATTTAGCATTAGAAATTACAACACGCTTTCATGATGCGAAAGCAGCACAAAATGCGAAAGAGGAATTTGATAAAGTACATTCAAAAAGTCAAATTCCAAGTGATATTGCAGAATTTAGCTGTGATGGACCTGTTTGGATTGCAAAAGCATTGTTAGAATGTAACATGGAACCATCTACTTCTCAGGCAAGACGAGATATTAAGCAGGGTGGTGTTAAAATAAATCAGAAAAAAGTTTCGGATGAGAAATTAGAATTACCAACTGGGGAGTATCTCTTACAGGTTGGAAAAAGAAAATTTGCAAAGTTAAAGGTTAGTTAATGAATTTTAAGTCTTTAAAAATTGGGAAATATAAAATAGAAAAACCAATAGTGCAAGGTGGTATGGGTGTTGGCATCAGTTGGGATCAACTGGCTGGTACTGTATCAAAAGAGGGTGGACTTGGTGTTATTAGTTCTGTTGGAACAGGTTATTATCAAGATAAAGAATTCGCAAAAAAACTTGTTTCAGATAGACCTTTAAGTGAAGTAAATTTTTATTCAAAAGAAGGATTTCACGAGATTATTAAAAATGCTAGAAAAATTTGTGGGGATAAACCTCTAGCCGCAAATGTTTTATATGCAATTAATGACTATGGTCGTGTTGTCCGTGATGCTTGTGAAGGTGGTGTTGATATTATTATTACCGGAGCAGGGTTGCCGACAAATATGCCTGAATTTACAGAAGGTTATCCTGATGTCGCCCTTGTTCCTATTGTATCATCTGCCAAAGCTTTAAAAATTATTTGTAAAAGATGGCAAAAGCGTTATAATCGCTTGCCTGATGCAGTTATTCTTGAAGGTCCTAAGAGTGGAGGGCATCAAGGTTTTACGTATGAACAATGTTCCATGGAAGAATATCAGCTAGAAAATCTTGTAAAACCTGTTGTACAAGAGGCTGCCCTATGGGGCGGCATGCCTGTTATTGCTGCCGGTGGTGTTTGGGATAAGAATGACATAGAAGGGATGATGGATCTAGGTGCTAGCGGTGTTCAGATGGGTACGCGTTTTATTGGAACTTTTGAATGTGATGCACATGCAAACTTTAAAAAGGTACTCCTTGAAGCAAAAGAGGGTGATATAAAACTTATGGGCTCTCCGGTTGGTTATCCTGCACAAGGAGTAGTGACAAATCTTACACAGTTAGTAGAAAAAAGAGAAGGCCCTGCTATCAAATGCATATCTAACTGTGTTGCACCTTGTAATCGTGGCGAAGAGGCAAAGGTTGTTGGCTTTTGTATAGCTGACAGGTTAAGTGATGCATATGAGGGTAATTTAGAAACAGGCTTATTCTTTTCAGGAACAAATGGCTATAAGTTAAATAAAATTATTACCGTAAAAGAACTTATTGATAAACTGATGCAGGGTGAATAATTATTTATGATGAGGCTCTTTGCACTATTATTTATTTTTGCAATTTCATTATTTGGCTTAAGTAATCAAGAAATTTTAAAAAGAGCAAAATTACTTTCGCATACTTCAAGCAAAAGCGAGCAGTTCCGTGCTTATAATGATTATAAAAATCTTTATCTCAGGGCGCTTTTGAATAATAACCAAAAATTAAAATATTCTGCACTACAGGGTATTGTTCAAAGCGGAAGAAAATTACATATTGATGTAAAAAAGTATGAAAAAGAATTTTATAGACAAAAGAAATCTTCGGCAAAAATTAAAAAATTAAAAAAATCTATTCATGTAACACCCTCATATAAACTCAAATCAGTACATTTTAAAAATGGAAGACTTATTCTTATATTTGATAAAAAACTTACAAATAAACAAATTAATTATTTTACATTGCATGATAATAAAGCACATATTTATAAATATATTTTTGATATACATGCTTCAATGCTAAAAAGTTCAAAAAATTTAAGAAAAGCAGGCATTGATAAAATAAAATTAGCTCAGTATAATCCATCCACCTTACGACTTGTTATTCAAAATAAGACTTCCTTATCTATACATTTTAAAAGAGAAGGAAATGAACTTTCTGTAAGTATGCTAAGTAAATCTTTAAGAAGTAGAAAAATAATAGCTTCAAACAAGTATAAAATAGAGCCGCCAAAAAGATTGGACAGAAATAAAATTATTGTCATAGATGCTGGGCATGGCGGAAAAGACCCGGGAGCAATTGGTTATAGACATTATAAAGAAAAAATCGTTGTATTACATATTGCAAGATACTTAAAAAATATATTGCGTTCACGCGGATACAAAGTGTATATGACAAGAGATAGTGACCATTTTGTTAAACTACGAAATCGAACAAAATATGCCAATAGAAAAGGTGCAGATATTTTTATAAGTATTCATGCGAATGCTGTAGGCAGACGAGATGCAAAAAAAGCATGTGGTTTAGAGTGTTATTTTCTCTCAACTTCCCGTTCAAGCAGGGCTAAAAAAGTGGCAGCAATGGAAAATTCTGCTGATTTAGATGAAATGGATTATTATGGAAAACAAAGTTTTCTCAATACTATAAATTCTCATAATATTGTTGCTTCAAATAAGTTGGCAATAGATTTACAACGGGGTGCACTTGCAACATTGAAAAGAAGATATAGAGATGTAAAAGATTCTGGGGTGAGAGAAGGACCATTCTGGGTTTTAGTAGGTGCACAAATGCCTTCAGTACTGGTTGAAGTTGGCTTTATTACAAATCCTAAGGAAGCAAAACGATTGGTAAATAGAAATTATCAACAAAGAATGGCGCAAGGACTAGCTAATGGTGTAGAGCGTTATTTTATAAATAATTAAAAAGAGGAAGTTTAATCCTCTTTTTTGTAAGGTAAATCACCGGCAACTGCTTCTTTATCATTAATGACTTTTTCAATTTGCTGTTTCACTTTATCGTAACGAAATTGTTCTTTAAAGCCCATGATTCTTCCACCTGCTGCATTTGGGTGTCCGCCACCATTTGCCCACTCTTTTGAAATTTGTGCAACGCTTACATTGTTATTTGCACGAAGACTCATAGTACCCCGGTAGCTTACATCAACAATAAAATCATATTCCGGATAGGCAGTTAAAAAACCATTACCGACTATAGAGGTGTTACCCACTCCATAGCTTAGGTATCCGCGATAGCCTTTATAATATATGGTTTTTTCATTACGCGCTTTTCCAAGAAGTCCAACTACATATTTTGTTGCAAGATTATCAAGTGTATCATTCTTTTCAAGTTTAAAAAAATCTTTTTTTAGAGAATGTATTTTATCGTCGAGTAAAATAGGTGCGTCAGGTTCATTTATAAGTTTTGCGGCTTCATGCAAAAGTGTGAGTTTATAGTTTGAATCTTCTAGGGGGAACATTATTTTGTTAAGTTCTCTTGTCTCGGTAACAAGACGCATACAAACTTTGCCATACTCGAAATTATCATGTTCTTCTTGTTTCCACAAATCCACGGCATTCACAACATTGACATATTTTTCCATCCATTGAGGTGCATCAAGTGAAAAATGCTTTTTTGCATAATCATATGTTATTTTGGTTGCAGAACGGGTTGTATCAAGAAAATACCAGTCGTGTTTTTTCGCACTTTCTTCACCACTTCCATGATGGTCTAAGAGTTGAAATTTTACATCAAATGAAGCACTGTTCATCTTTTTTACTTCATGACTTAACCATCTTGATTCATCAGCCGTAAGATTGAGGTCTGTAATTAAAAGAAATGCTTTTGTTTCTGCTTTTCTAATATTTTCCAAAATCAAATCAAGCTTTTGTTTTACTTCTGGACCGTAATTGGCATTATAATTGAATCTTTTATAGGGAGTGTACTGCATGACCAATTGGCAGCTGTATCCATCTAAATCAATGTGTGAAAGATGGTGGATTGTTCTGTTTTGCATTTTTTACCTTTTAATTATTTGTGTCTTGTGTTTGAATTGAAATGGATCCCATAACTTCGAATGTTGCAGTTGAATCTATTTCAGCATGTGAAAGTGTAACAACATCAAGAGAAAATCTCTCAAAGATCTCTGCAACACTACGACGAATCTGTGGGTCTACTATGATAATAACAGGTGATACCCCTTTTTGTAGTAAATCTGCAGCTTTTGTGCTTGTCGCCTGAATAAGTTCATTTATTTCTCCTACATTCAGCATAAGGTTTCGAACACCGTCTTGCTCTTGTGATTTTTGTAATAATAGTTGTTCTGTTTGTGTATCAAAAGTTAAGAGTCTAATAACACCATCATCCCCTGCATACATTTGTGTAATCACCCGCGATAGTTTTGCACGTACTTGTTCCGTTATTAAATCAACATTTTTTGTATATTCTGCAATATCTGCAATAGTTTCAAGTATAGTAAGCATATCTTTTAGCGGAATTTTCTCATGTAAAAGTGCTTTTAATACTCTTTGAATAAGCCCAATTGAAGCTACTTTTAATACATCATCAATAATAACAGGGTAATCACCTTTAATTTTGTCTATGAGTGATTGTACTTCTTGTCGTGTTAAGAGCTCTTCAGCATTGCGTTTAATAAGTTCACTCATATGTGTAGAAATAACAGTGGCTGGGTCAACGACTGTATAGCCATTAATGATAGCATCCTCTTTTTGATCAGGTGTTATCCAAAGTGCATCCAAACCAAAAGCAGGCTCTTTTGTAGCTTCGCCATCTATCTCACCTGTTGCCATTCCGCTGTCCATAGCAAGAAATTTATCTGGCATAATTTCACCTTCACCAATGGCAATGCCTTTGAGAAGTACTTGGTATTGGTTTGGTTTAAGGTGAAGATTATCACGTATACGTACCTGTGGCATTAAAAATCCAAAATCACTTGCAATTTTTCTTCTCATTGAACGAATACGTTCAAGTAAGTCACCACCCTGAGAATTGTCAGCGAGTTTAATAAGTTGGTAGCCCAGCGTAAGTTCAAGCATTTCTACTTTAAGAATATCTTCTAATGCACGCTCTTCTTCTTTTGCAATCTCTTCGTTTGTTTTTTTCGGTTTGATTTTTTCTTTCTCTTTTTCTATCTCTTCTCTTGTTTTTGCACCAATCATACCTTCTACATCTAAAATACTCAGCTCTCCTTTTTCATATTTGTATATGGACCAGCCAAGAAGAGCAAATAATAGGCCGACAAAAGCCATAGAAGCTGTTGGTAGACCAGGAACGAGGGCAAATAAGAACATAATGAATCCAACTATCATCATAATTTTTGCATTTCCAACCATTTGAGAAATGGTTCCCTCTGCAAAGTTTTCTCCATCACTAGAAGAGCGGGTTATCATAATACCGGTTGCTGTTGAAATAATAAGTGCCGGTATTTGACTTACAAGACCGTCACCAATTGTTAAAAGTGTAAAAACAGAAGCACTACCAGAAACACTCATACCGTATTGGAAAACTCCGATTAAAAATCCGCCAATAATATTGATAAGTGTGATGACAATACCTGCAACAGCATCTCCTTTGACAAACTTAGAAGAACCATCCATTGCACCATAAAAGTTTGCATCTTGAAGAATTTCAGCACGACGTTGTTTTGCCTCTGCATCATCAATTAATCCTGCATTTAAATCTGCATCGACTGCCATCTGTTTTCCAGGCATAGAATCAAGAACAAAACGTGCTGCAACTTCTGCAACCCTTGTAGAACCTTTTGTAATAACCATAAAGTTAATAAGTACCAAAATGGAAAATACAATAATACCAATAACATAATTCCCACCGACGACAAAGTTACCAAAACTGGTAATTACATCACTTACTTTTTCAGGTCCTTCATAGCCATGACTCAAAATCATTCTGGTTGTTGCAATGTTGAGTGAAAGCCTAAAAAGGGTTAATACAAGTATAAGTGTTGGAAAAGTGGTTAAATCTGTTGGTTTTGGAACATATAAAGAGATAAGCAGTATTAAAACTGACAAAGCGATAGAAACAGTCAGTAAAACATCTAAAACAGATGATGGTAGAGGAACAATAATAATAGCTAAAATTGTCATAACAAAAAAAACGACACCAAGGTCACGTTTACCAAGTAAAAAGTTTAGTGAAGTTCCAATTTTTTGTTTTGTGGTTAATTTTCTTGCCAAGTTTTACTGTCTCAAAGATTTAGTCGTCGAGCAAATCTGCTAAGGTTAAGTTCGCCAAGAAAAAATCAATTTTGCCTTGTAGTTTATGTAGAAAAGGCCATATAGAACATGTACTGGCTTTTTCTGACGGGCAATCCTCTAAAGATGGAGCACATTCAAACACAGCTGGAGCCTTGCCTTCAACGCATGATGCAACATCAAGCATACTGATTTCTTTTGGTTCTTTTCTTAATGAGAACCCACCGTTAACCCCTTTATAAGAGCTTAATATCTCTGCTTTTGCAAGTGATTGAAGTATCTTTGCTAAGAAACTTTTGGAGATACTGAGTTCTTTGGAAAGTGTATCACTATCCATCGGAGAATCTGTCTTTGATAACAAAATTAAAGATAATAGAGCATATTCACTGGCACGGGTTATAAGCATAGTTTTACTTTCATTTAGACTTTTAAAATTATATTATATCTAAAATTTTCGTTGACTCATTCAAATAATGTGGCAATTAAAGAAAAAACTTGCTATAATCCCGTTTCAATTCTCTTGCACTGTGCATTTGAGTTAGATTATTATACCCATCAGGAGGCTATTATGGCTTTAGATTCGGCTAAAAAACAAGAAATAGTTGCGAAATTCGGTCGCAAAGAAAATGACACTGGTTCAAGTGAAGTTCAAATTGCGCTTTTAACTGAAAGAATTAGAGAATTAACTGAGCACTTAAAAGTTTTCAAAAAAGATCATGCATCTCGTTTAGGACTTCTTAAATTAGTTGGTCAACGTCGTCGTTTAATGAAGTACTTCAAAAGAACAGATAAAGACGCATATATGAAACTAATTGAAGATTTAGATATTCGTGATAATATCTAAGTTTTAAACTTTTTCTTAAAGCAAGTCTACGGACTTGCTACTTCTGTAGTTCTTCTTTTAAAGATTTATGTAATAGTTTATAGGTTGAACGATTAAATATATACTCCTTTGCATTAAAAAGTGTTTCAAACATTATTTTCCACAATATAGAGAAATTTTCTTCCTGTTTTACTGAACATAAGCTTTTTTGCATTTGTTGTTCTAACTCTGAAATTATTTTTGCATGTTTAACATACTCTCTTAAAATACTATAATCAACACCAACTTCTATAAATTCTTCTACTAAATTGATAATTAAAGCTTCTTTTTGCGTAAAGTCATTTTCATGTAAAGGGAGTAAAATATTATCAGCAAGAAGTTTATGAAGTAGAGTTTCGTTAATATCAAAATGTTCTATGAATTTCGATTTAGTATAATGTTGTAAAGTTGAAGATTCACCACTTAAAGTATTCATAAGCGGTGCAAGCATGGCATAAGAGCCAGAAAAAGAATCATTCTTCTTTTCTAAAGCAAGCTTAATTTCGTCAATAGAACTTCCCATATTTTCTTGCATATATTTTATGTATTTTAATAATTCTACATGTTGGGTATTGTACTTATGTACATTAGATTTTATTTTTTTTGCTTCGGGGAGCAACCCCTCCTTTATATAATAAAGAATAGTTGATTTTGGCATATTCGTTTTTGTTACAAGTTCAGACATTTTATATTCCATATAAAATCCTAGTTAATATTTTGTTAAGTATTATATCATATAATACAAAACGTAAAGTTTAACTTAACATTATTCAAATAAGGAAAAGAAAAATGGCACATATAAAATTACCGGAATTTGAGGAGATGACTCCTGCAATCCAAGCCAAAGCGAGACCAATTTTAGAAAAAACAGGAAAATTAGGAGAAATTTTTAAACTTTTAGCAATTGATGAAAAGGTTTATTTTGCAACTGATGTAATGATTCAAAAATATTTACTTGATGAAACGACACTTTCTTATGATATAAAAGAAGCTATTGCATTACTTATTTCAAAAGAGAATGGCTGTAAAATGTGTGTGGATGTGCATAAAAGTATTGCAAAGATGTTAGGCTTGAGTGATAAAAAAATTGAAGAAATTTTAAAAGGTGTTGATTCTATCAATACAGACAGTAGAGAAAAAGCTCTTTTAAACTTTTGTATAAAAGCTTCAGGGAAAGAAAATTACAAAATTTTAAAAGAAGAAATAAATGCTCTTAAAGAGATGGGCTGGAGTGATGTTCAAATCATTGAAGCTGTTTCTATTACGGGATATTTTAATTATATTAATACCCTTTCGAATGTATTTGGTTTGGGACAATAGATAATTGTTTTATATTGCACACTGTTTGCACAGTAAAAGAATATAATGCTGATATAAATTAGGTAAATGTTAAGAATAAAGGAAAAAAATGTTGAAGGTATTATTGGCTTTTATGCTAATAACAAATGTTGTATTAGCAAATGACTGGGTGAAAAAAGGTGATACTGTAATAGATAAAAAAAATCATCTGCAGTGGGAAGATAATGCTAAAACAAATGAAGTGGTTGATATTTGGAAAATGGTTCATTCACGTTGCTCAGGTTTGCACTTGGCAGGTTTTAATGATTGGCGATTACCTTCAAAAAGAGAGTTGCAGCATTTAGCAAAATCGCAAAAAGAGAAAGCAATCTTTGCTCAGTTGGAAAAAGGTCTTTATTGGAGTAGCGATAAAGATGACACGGATGCTTTTGTCGTGTATATACCAAATGGGTTTACTTCCAAAAGCGATACATGCGATAAAAATTACGCTGTATGCGTACGTGATACAAAATAAGGAGAAAAGGTGATGAAATATATTTTTATATTGCTTTTTACAATTACAAGTCTGTTTGCTAATGAAGCTACAGATTTAGCGAATAAATTACATTATATGAAATCTTACAACAAGGCTTTGCAAGTTTCGCAAAAAGAAGCAAAGCTTTTGATGCTCATTATTGTTGAAGATGGGTGTCATTGGTGCAAAAAATTTTCAAGGACAACTCTTGTGAATCCTGCAGTGCAACAAAAGCTCAAGGCGATTGTAAAAGTTATTATAGACAAAGATGAACAAGCCGCATTGCAATATGAACCTCACTTTTTTCCTATGATTTATTTTATAAATCCAAAGACTCAACAGGTAGTAGATACCGCTTATGGTTACCAAAAAACAACTGGCTTTTTGATGCATATTCAAAAAGCGAATGAACAATATAAAAAGGAATCTTTACAATGAAATCTCTCTTCATATTTTTAATGCTCATGGGTACATTATTTGCACAAGATAAAGGCTATATTCTTGACAAAACACAACATCTTATGTGGCAACAGTGCGATAAATCTGATTCTCTGGACAGGGCTTATATTTTTAAAAGTGCACAATCATATTGTGATAATCTTTATTATCTAGGATACGATGACTGGCGTCTTCCAACGTCAAAAGAGTTGCAAACTGCTTTTCAAAACAAAACATTGAAAAATCTTGCTTTTGATGGCTATTGGAGTTCTGAGAAAGATCCAAAAGACCCACAAGATAATGCACTTGCCGTTTTTTCTAAAAATGGGCATGTATATTCACAAGATTTTTGTGAAGATACACATATTATTTGTGTACGTTAAATTTTTTATGTAAACAAAATTGAATGAACATAGAGGAAAAAAATGGTAAAAGAAATTATAAAATATCCGACAACTCCAAGTTTAGAATTTGGTGCGAACGTTAGATTTTTCAATGAGGAACTTTTTACACTCATTGAGGATATCAAAGACACAATTGAGGCTAATGATTTAAAAGCACTAGCTGCTTTTCAAATAGGTTCGCCATATAATGTTATTGTTATTAAAGATGGTGAAAAGTATATAGAACTAATAAATGCTAGAGTATTAAAAAGAGAAGGTACTACGCAAACACAAGAGACTACAGCTTATTTTCCAGGATTAAGTGCAAAAACAAAACGATATGAAAAAATAAAAGTAATCTATGAAGATAGAAATGCAAAACAACAGTTTTTAGAAGCAGATGGAGAACTCTCAATAATCATTCAACGGAAATTAGACTACTCTTTTGGTTCAAACTTTAGAGTAAGATTAGATGATGGCGAGAGAAAACTTTTTGATGCAAAACTGGAATTTGGAACGGATGCTATTACGGAAAATGGATGTCCTACTGTATTTAAGCGTGATAGGATTTTACATACGTTTAAACTACTGTTTGTTCTTGGACTTATAGGTGTGGGAATCTCATTTTTTCTAAAAGATGAAATACTTGAACTTTTAAAAAATATTGAAAACTACGGTATGCTTTTTATGGCAGTTCTTTTAGTTGTTTACTTTTTTTATGCACAATATGAAGGAAAACAGTATAAAAATTGTAGTTCATGTCAGATTGGAAACATTATTGGTGTAACTGCTATATCATTAGGTAAACTTTTAGTGCTTTTTGCATTGAATTATTTTTTAGTAGGATAAAAGATGAAAAGAATTTCAATATTACTCCTTATAAGTCTTTCACTTTTTGCTGCAAATATTGATGACTTTGCAAAAAAAATGTCCTTCCAAAGAGATTATAAAACAGCACTAACCAAGTCAAAACAGATGCACAAACCATTGGTAATGATTTTAAGTGCTGATTATTGTCCATGGTGCCGTAAATTTGAAAATAGAACATTGGAATCATCTTTAGTAAAAACAGAACTTAATAAACATTTTATTGTTCTCGTTGTTGATAAAAAATATGATATAAAGAGCTTTCCATCAAAATATAGAACACAATTTACGCCTAAAGTATTTTTTATAAATTCAAAAGATGAAAGTGTATTTTTGGATACGACAGGATATATAAAGAAAAAACAGTTTTTACAGAAGTTGAAACAAGCTCTTAAGCTTTATAAGGATATGCCATGATGCGATTGTTGTTTCTTCTTCTTTTTAGCTCTTTTTCTCTTTATGGGGCAGCATATTGGACACTCTCTGGTATAGACAAAGCAAATATTTACGTAAGGAATGGTGTTGATTCTCTTAAGCCTAAAAGTATAAAAATTATTAAACAAAAGATGCTTTCTATGCTTCAAAAAGAAAATATAAAAACAAATCAACAAGATAGCCCAATATTAATGGTAAAACTTGATGAATTAGAAAATGAAGGGATACATTATGTTTATGTGACATTAGCATTGGGCGAAAATGTGCATACCTTTAGAAAAGACAAAAGTAACACTTTTGCTTTAACTTATGACTCTCATGATTTTATTGATGCCGATGCAGGTGAACTTGATAATGAAATTTTAGGAAGTATAGATTTTCTACTCGCACAATTTAGTAAACATTTTGAGGATGATAAAGATTAGAGAAAAATTTCTATAGCCCTCTCTAAATCTTCTTTTGTATCTATACCAAAGCCTGTACTTGCCACTTTTACCATAGCTATGTTTTTTTGATGATAAATTGCACGGAGTTGCTCAAGTTTTTCTATGTCTTCTATGGGAGCATCAGGCAGGGAACAAAACTCTTTGAGGCTTTTTTTAGAAAAACCATAAATACCAATATGTCCAAAATAAACAGCTTCTCCGCTTTGGTTATGTGGAATTTTTGCACGAGAAAAATAGATGGCATTACTTTTCTCATCAAGTACAACCTTTACAAGATTAGGGTCTTTTGCCGCATCTGTATTGATAGAGTTATAACAACTTCCCATAATAAAATCTTCGTTATTCCTTTGGAGTTCTTTAAGTTTTTTTAAGAGTGATTCTACTACATCAGGCTCCATAAAAGGCTCATCTGCTTGTACATTGACAATAAGTTCATTATCATCAAGATCTAAAATCGTAGCACATTCATAAATTCTGTCTGTACCGCTTTTATGTGTTGTTGAGGTGAGCATTGCTTCAATTCCGTATTGTTTACATGTAGAAACAATAAGCTCATCATCAGCAGCTACAACAACTCTATCTAAATGAGAGACTCTTTTTGCTGTTCTTACAACCATTGGTAATCCGCCAATATCTGCTAGTACTTTTTGTGGAAATCTTGTTGATGCCAATCGTGCAGGAATAATTATCATATTGGAATACGCCTTTGCTGTGATATAATTGCAATATTATAACCCAAGGGACTTTAATTCATGCTTCTTTATCAGCCAGAATCTGGTTACTGCTATAATAGCGATTCACTATTTTTATACGATTTTATTGATTCTTTTCATCCAAAAGGAAAAGTTTTGGATGTTGGTAGCGGATGTGGGATTGTCGGATTGTTAGTCGCTAAAGCCAATAAAAAAGTGGAGCTTGAAGGGGTAGAAAAGCAACAAATTTTCATAGATTTTTCAAAAATAAATGCCAGAGTCAATTCTATTGCCTATAATTTGCATGAGTGTGATTTTTTGGAACTTGATGAGAAAAATAAATATGATTATATTATTTCAAATCCTCCCTTTTATCCATCAGGGGTGCAAGAAAGTAAAAACCAAATATTGTTTAATGCACGTTATAATGTGAATCTACCTTTAGATAAATTTTTTAAAAAGGTATCACAGCTCTTAAAGCCGCAGTCGCATTTTATATTTTGTTATGATGCTTCGCAATTTGCTCTTGTTTGTGCTGCATTAGAAAAAGTAAAAATGAGAGTTGTTGATGTTCAGTTTGTGCATCCAAAACTTGATAGAAATGCCTCTTTAGTTATGGTGCATGCAAGAAATGGATCAAAAGCAATGATGAAAATCTGGCCGCCGTTTATAAGTTTTGAAGGAAGTGAACCTTCACAAAAAGCACAAGAAATATATAAAAAAGCCAATACACAGAGTATAAAATGTCAAATATAATAAAAAAAGAAGGGTATCCTTACGCTTTTGATTCCACTGCATGTGCTACCTGTGAGGGTAGATGCTGTACAGGAGAGAGTGGATACATTTATGTAACTAAAGCTGAAATTTTTGCCATAGCAGAAGTTTTAGAGATGGATGTTAATGAATTTGCGTTAAAATATCTCTTTAAGAAGGGGTATAAATATTCTATAAAAGAGAATAAAATTGATGACTCCTATGAATGTGTTTTTTACGACAGAGCTACAAACGGATGTAAAATTTATAATGCCCGTCCAAACCAGTGTAAAACATTTCCATTTTGGGAGTATTATAAAACAAGAGTTGATGAGTTAAAACTTGAATGCCCAGGAATAATAAATGATTAAATTTTTTTTACTTGTATGTGTGTCACTGTTCTTTGTTGCATGTTCTACTAATCAGCCAAAGCCGGTACAACCGGATGAAAAAGCTTTTGCGCAAGAAGATAATTATATAATTTTAGCACTTCATGCACAACGATTTAAAGAGTATAAAACGGCAAAAAAATTGTATGAAACTTTATATGATAAATCTCTAAAAAAAGAGTATTTATACCGTTCATTACAAAGTGCCTTACTGGCAAAAGAAAATGCTTATGTTGTTAAAAAAGTTGATAAAATTACGCAAGGTTCTTATTCTGATGCTGTGCTTATACGCTTAAAAATTGTAGCACTGATGGAAATGGGTCAATTGCAAAAGGCTAAAAAGTATGCTGTTACCTTGGCAAAGTATACAAAAAAAGCAAATGATTACCTTTTAGCAGGTGATGTTTATATTAAAAATCAAGAGTATAATGTGGCACTTAAGTATTTAGATAGTGCTTATATGAAGAACTATAATGAAAAAATTTTAGATAAAATGGCCATTATTCTTTATGTGAATTTACATAGAAAAAAAGATGCTATAGCCTATCTTGAAACACATTCTCGTGTACATGGATGCTCAAAACGTGTATGTAATAGGTTAATTGGAATTTATAGTAACGAAAATAATATAGAAGGATTATTGTCTGTTTATAAAAGACTCTATAATATAGATAAAAGCAAAGCAATTGCAAAAAAAATAATTCAAATTTATGCTTATAAAAAAGATTACATTCAATTGATAAATTTTTTAGAAGAAACAAAAGCTGATAATACAATTCTTTTAGAACTATATGTTACAGGAAAAGATTATGGCAAAGCATTTAAATTAGCACAAAAACTATATGAGCAAAGTGGTGAAATAAATTATTTGGGACAAAGTGCCATTTATCAATATGAGAATCAAAGTAAAAATATGTCTCAAAAAACTTTGTCTTCTGTTGTGAAGGAATTAACAAAAGTTGTTAATCAAACAGATGAACCTTTGTACCTGAACTATCTGGGGTATATTCTTATAGATCATGAAATTAATGTAAAACAGGGAATAAAATATATTCAAAAAGTTTTGAAAACAAATCCGGATTCTGCATTTTATTTAGACTCTTTAGCGTGGGGATATTATAAACTACATCAATGTAGTAAAGCAAAAAAAATCATGGATAAGGTTGCAACACTTGAAGGTGGCGATAACCCGGAAGTCCTTCTACATGTAAAAAAAATAGACAAATGTTTACGAAACTCACATCAACATAAAAAAGGTAAAAAGAAGAGATGATTTTAGATGATATTATCAAAAAAACAAAAGAAGATTTAGTACAAAGAGAAAAAGAATTTTCACTTGATTGGTTAGGGCGTTCTTTAGCTTTTAATGCAAGACAGCCTCGTGATGTTATACCATTTTTAAAAGCAACACAAGAAGATCCGTATAGAATTATTTCTGAGGTAAAAAAGGCTTCTCCTTCTAGAGGTGTTATTCGTGAAGATTTTGATCCGCTTGCAATTGCACAAGCATATGAACGTGGGGGAGCAAGTGCAATTTCTGTTTTGACAGAGCCGCATTTTTTTCAAGGTTCGCTTGATTATTTGGCAGGAATCAGAAGATATGTATCCACGCCTCTTTTGAGAAAAGATTTTATTGTCTCAAAATATCAGGTTTTGGAAGCACTGGTTTTGGTGCTGACTTTATTTTACTCATAGCCGCAGCATTAAGCAAAAGTGAACTCAAAGACCTATTGAATTATACAAGACATTTGGGTATGGAAGCACTTGTTGAGGTACATGATAAAAAAGATTTAGTAAAAGCCATATATGCCGGTGCAGATATTATTGGTATAAATCATAGAAATTTACAAACGTTTGAGATGAATATGAACCTTTCGTATGAGCTTATTCCTTTAATACCAAACGGTAAAATAATTGTGGCTGAGAGTGGCATATATGAACATGGACAACTTGAAGATTTAAGTAAAGCAGGTGTGGACGCATTCTTAGTCGGTGAATCGTTGATGCGTGAAGATAATGAAGAAGAAGCTTTAAAAAACTTAAAATATGGAGAAAAATCATGAAAAAAATATTTTTGATGATAGCAGTTGGCATTGCACTTATGTTGAGTGGATGTACACAAGAAACACAAAATAAAATAGGACGTTCGATTCAAAACTGGACCGGTACAAATGGTGTTCTTGATATATATATGGGTTCAAAATTAGTAAAAAGATTTATTAAAATTGATAAATTGACAACCGCTACAAGCACGAATGGAAATATTCCAAGAAATTATCGTTATGGTTATGGCTATATTGATAGCAATGAAAATTATGTGGTAGATAATGGAGAGAAGAAAGTTTATTTTGAAATTAGTAATTATTCTACACCTTATATATTCTATGAAAATCCAAAGAACTAAACCGTGGATGTAGTTCAACTTTTAAAATACCTTATAAATTCTAAAAGTGAAACGCCTGATGATGGTGGAATACTTAATTTTGTTGAAGATTATCTGCAAGGGTTTGAAGCGATTAGAATTGATGTAGAGGATGTAAAAAATCTTTTTATTTTTAAGAAATTCGGTGAGGGAAAGCATTTGTGCTTTGCTGGACATGTTGATGTTGTTCCATCAGGAGAAGGATGGAATACAAATCCTTATGAAGCTGTAGAAAAAGATGGTTATATTTATGGGCGTGGGGCACAAGATATGAAAAGTGGTTTGGCCGCATTTATACAGGCAGCCAAAGATACAAATGATTTTAAAGGAACACTCTCTCTACTTCTAACTTCTGATGAAGAGGGTGAAGCTACAAATGGCACTGTAAAAGTATTAGAGTATTTGCAAAAGAACAATATGCTTCCTAATGCCTGTGTAGTTGCTGAACCTACTTGTGAAGAGGAATTTGGTGATGCTATCAAAGTAGGACGTCGTGGTTCTATTAACGGCTATTTGACGCTTAAGGGGAAGCAGGGACATGCTGCTTATCCCGAAAAAGCTGTGAATCCTATTCATCAGCTTGCAAAAGTACTAGGTGATATGGCAGGTGTAGATTTAGATGAAGGTGATGAATTCTTTGCTCCTTCAAAGTTTGTTATAACAGATATTCGTGCAGGTATGCAGGTAACAAATGTAACGCCAAATGACTTGAAAATGATGTTCAATGTTCGTAACAATACTAAAACGACACAAAAAGAGGTACGTGAATTTGTTGCAAAGCATTTAGCAGGGCTTGATTATGAACTTCGGCTAACACAAGGTTCTTACCCTTTTAAAACAGAGACAAATACTAGGCTAGTAAAAACCATAGATGAAGCTATAAAAAAAGTTACATGTAAAGAGCCAAAACATTCAACTGCCGGTGGAACAAGTGATGCACGATTTATATCTGCATTTGGTGTTGATGTTATAGAATTTGGTGTAAGAAATGACACAATTCATTCTCTTAATGAAAGAACAACAAAAAAAGAAGTTGAAGCTTTATACAAAGTTTTTAAAACTTTTATTCAAAATTGGAGCATGTAAGCCATTTATGGAGAATAAAAAACAAAATTATAAGAAGGAGAAATAATAATGAAAGCAGTACAAACAAATAAAGCACCTGCAGCAATAGGTCCATACTCTCAGGCAATTGTAGTGAATGATATGGTATATACATCAGGGCAGATAGCACTGACACCTGAGGGTGGTGATGAACTTTTACACGAAGATGTCGGTATTCAGACTATTGCAGTTTTAGAAAATCTTAAAGCGGTTTTGGAAGAAGCTGGAAGTTCTTTAAACAGTGTTGTAAAAACAACAATCTTTTTGGCAGATATGGATTCATTTGCTACAGTAAATGCAGTATATGAAAAAGCATTTGGTACGCATAAACCAGCACGTTCCACTGTAGCTGTTAAAACACTTCCTAAAAATGCTCTTGTGGAAATAGATGCGGTGGCATTAATAGATAATTACTCTTTTTAAACATAACTTAAAGCTTGAATGGGTATAATTCCGCACTTTTGTAGAAATACAACTTAAAATATTTAAGGACCATAAATGTACGCAATTATTAAAAATGGTGGTAAGCAGTATAAAGTTCAAGAAGGTGATGTTCTTTCATTAGATAAATTATCTTTAGAGCCAGAAGCTACTATCGAAATCAAAGAAGTTCTAGCTGTAAATGCTGGTGAACTTAAAATGGGAACTCCATATGTGGATGGTGCCGTTGTAACTGCTGAAGTTATCAGTGAAGGACGTGATAAGAAAGTTGTAATTTTCAAAAAACGTCGTCGTAAAGATAGTAAAGTTAAACGTGGTTTCAGAAGAGATCACACACGTGTTCGTATCACGAAAATAGCTGCTTAATTAGAGTAGTCTAAATAAAATGCATTAAGAGGTGCTAGCACCGTGAGCCTCACGCTGAGTGAAGCCTAGTGCTAACGTTAGAGGAGGGAATTACTTCCCTTCTCGTAAAAATAAATGAAAAAGAGGTTCCCTTCAATTTGGGAACCAAATTTAAGGAGTAAGAGATGGCACATAAGAAAGGTCAGGGTAGTACACAGAATAATCGTGATTCGGCTGGTAGAAGACTTGGTGTGAAAAAATTTGGTGGAGAAGCTGTAATTGCTGGTAACATCATTATTCGTCAACGCGGAACTAAAGTTCACCCAGGTAAAAATGTAGGTATGGGGAAAGATCATACTATTTTTGCTTTGGTTAATGGTGTTGTTGCGTTTGAGCGTAAAGATAAAAAACGTCAACAAGTTTCAATTATCCCTGCTGCATAATTTTCTACAATATTTGGGGTTTTCCCAAATATTTTCTTCAATAACTTTTAGGTAAAACACCTAACAAAATAACAAATATTTAATAATTTACTTTTTATTGTCAATAGTAAATTTTTAAGTTTTTAAAGTTCTTAAGGAGTTCATTTGTTTACAGATAGTGTCGAATTAACAGTTAGTTCTGGAAAAGGTGGACAGGGATGTGTGGCATTTCGTCGTGAAAAGTTTGTTCTTAATGGTGGTCCAAACGGTGGTGATGGTGGAAAAGGCGGAGATATTTGGTTTAAATGCGATAATAATACCCATACACTTTCTCATTTTCAAAGAAGAATGCATATAAAAGCAGATAAGGGAAAACCAGGTGAAGGTTCAAACTGCAGCGGTAAGTCGGGTGCTAAAAAAGTCATTATTGTGCCACCGGGAACACAAATTGTTGATCAAGAAAGCGGTGAAGTTCTTTTTGATATGCTCAAAGACGGTCAAGAAGAAAAATTTCTTCAAGGTGGAAAAGGCGGACTTGGAAATACACACTTTAAATCACCTACAAATCAAAGACCAACCTATGCTCAACCGGGTGAACAAGGTGAAACAAGACAAATCAAATTAGATTTAAAACTTATAGCAGATGTCGGTTTGGTTGGATTTCCTAATGTTGGAAAATCTACGCTTATCTCTACTGTTTCAAATGCAAGACCGGAGATAGCAAATTATGAATTTACAACGCTTACACCGAAGCTAGGACAAGTCAATATTGGAGATTATGAGTCATTTGTAATGGCGGATATTCCAGGAATTATTGGCGGAGCACATGAAGGTAAAGGCCTTGGAATTCAATTTTTACGTCATATTGAGAGAACAAAAACACTGCTTTTTATGGTTGATTTAGCTTCTTACAGAGATTTGCAAGATCAGATTGAAACACTAAAAAATGAGGTTGCCTCTTTTTCAGAGAAACTTGGCACTTCAAGATATGCTATTGCTTTGACACGTACAGATATTGTACCTCAAGAAGAGTTAGAAACAAAAATTATTGAATTTATCAATATGCTTGAACTTGAGCCAAGCAAGGGTAGCGAGTTTGATTTTGATAAGCAACTTCCTCATTATATTCAGCAAAGTGCTGATGAAACTTTAGGCTATGAGATTGAAAAACCTTACTTTATTGTTCCTATATCTTCGGCTATCAGTAAAAATATAGAGCCTTTAAAATATGCACTCTTTAATTTAGTACACCAAACGAGACCATAAAAAAATGCGTGTTGTAGTCAAAGTCGGGAGTGCTGTTTTAACACAAGATGGGAAAATAGCCTTTAAACGTATGCAAGCACTTGTAGATTTTTTAGCAGAATTGAAAAAGAAACATGAAGTTATATTGGTATCATCTGGTGCTGTTGCAGGCGGTTATACAAAAATCAAACTTGATAGAAATATTATT
>JALUXS010000114.1 GCA_027013185.1 Sulfurimonas sp. | reverse complement strand
CCATGAGTATTTAGGAATACTCTGGAGTAAATTGAAGCCATAAATCTTATAAAAGTTTTTTCATAAGTTCTATATGATAACTTTCCTGATAATTAATAAAATCGAAAAACTTTGCAAGTTCTTCATCTTTAATGGCATCACTGAGTTCTTTACACATAACTTTTGCCGCTTCTTCTTCTGCAATGCCGTCTTTTACAAATTTGTCTAAATCTTTAATTATATATGTCATTTCATGAAGCTCTCTAGGTAAGGCTAAAATACCAAGTTTTGCCATCATATTACCAAATGATTTAAGATGAAAGTGAGATTCATCAATAAGGTCTTGAAATACATTAAAATGTACTACATCTTTTGTTCTTGCTTGCATATAGGCATAAACCAAAATGAGTTCATACTCTTTGTAAGACTCCTCAAATAAAAAAAGTGTGAGTGCATCAATTTGTTCTTGAGAAAGATTTTTATTTTCCCATGTTCTTTGCATATTAAAAGCAGTTACTTCTTGATTATTTGCTTTATTATGTAAAATTTGTTCTAGGTATTGTAATAGATAAATATCATCTGTTTTTATACGCTGTGCTAAGATATTATTTGCATAAAAATCTTGTATTTGTAAAATTTGTTGTTTTAAAGAGTTAATTATCGCAAATACATTGTTTTGTTTCATTAACATAATTTTTCTGTCATAGTTGTATGTTTCATTAGATGCTAAAATTTCTTCACCCAGCCATTTCATATGACGAAAAGCTATTTGAGAAAAGTCATACAAACGTGATTTTATATTTTCATCATTAATTGCAAAAGAGGCAAATAAGATAGATACCCATAACTCGTGTTTTTTTTGGTATGTTTTATTCATGTTCTGTTTCCTTTGGTACATCGGGGGTTTCACAGCTTTGTTTCATTTTTAGTACATGCAGTTCTTCATCTTCGCCATTTTGTCTGTTTTCATGATTTTTAAGTGAAGCAATAAAAGCAGTAAATACAATATCTGCACATATTTGTTGCTGGGCTGATAGTTTTCCAAGTTTGTCATGCATCTTTTGCACGGCAGTATTAGCATATTGCACATCATTTCCAAGTATCATCTGCGTAAACATAGAACCTATAACTACAGTATCTTGGCAACCATTTGTTGCAAATTTTACATCTTTTATAAGCTCACCTTCAAGCATTGTATAAAAAATCACATACTCTTTAGTTTTTTCATCTAAGGCAATTCCTACTCCGTCAGGCTCATCTAATTTTCCATAATTTTTCGGATTCATTAAATGCTCTAAAACTTCAGGACTCATACCTTCGGGCATTTGTATATTTTCAAACATCATTCTTCTTCTTATATTTATATTTTACATAAGTGTAACCAAAGAAAAGTAAATTTAATCTTGAAAATCTATTTGTTCCATTACATCTTCGCAAAATAGATAGTCTGTTTTTTTTGCAAGTTTATGACAATTTATACATGATTTAATCTTTCCTTCAAACCAAACGGTAGTTCCCGTTTTATCGTATACACCATACCACCAGTCATTATGCTCAGTATCATAGCCTTTATGCATTTTTACCATAATAACCAAGCGAGAGAGATGTTCTTTATGTTTTTCATTGAAAAGCGGTTTTATAAGGATTGAACCTTCAGGAAAAGAACTGTTTTTTTTAACATAAGGTATAGTAGCAATATTATTTGAATAAATATCAACGAAAGCATGATGTGCATGTGAGTGTAACAAAGCTTTGTTGAGTTTATGGAGCCCTTTCCAATGAGGAAAAATAAAATGACGAGGAATGTCGTTTTCTACTTTTCCTGCATTGAGATTACTTATAATAAGAAGTATTGCAAGGAATTTACTGATCATCTAAAGGCTCAAAAGATTCCTTTGGGTTCTCCACAATCAGGACAAACCCAATCATCTGGTAAATCTTCAAATGCTGTACCTGCCGGTACTCCATTTTCTTCATCACCAAGTGCAGGATCATAAATATACTCACATACCGTACATATATATTTTTTCATGATACATCCTTTTGTTATTAATATTAGTTATATGATACCATAAAAAAAATCAATAAAGAATTTTTGAGAGATAGAGTCCGTTTGCAGGAGCTGGTTTTATTTTGTATGTTTGAGTGCATGCGAGATGTTGTCGTATCTCATAAGCATTCAATTGTAAAAGTGCTCCAACCATAAGCCTGATTTGACTACGTAAAAATCCGTTGGCTTCAAAATTAAGGACAATATATGATTTATATTTGTATGCAAATGCTTTATATATGACTCTCTTTGTTGATTTTACATCACTTCCAGTTTTCATAAATTGTTTAAAATCATGTTCTCCTATAAAAAGTTCTATATTTTGCTCTATTTTTTTATAATCAATATGTGTTATAAAGGTGACAAAATCTTTTTCAAAAGGGTTACTCTGTGTGGCTTTTATAATGTACCTATATCTTCTTTTTTTTGCAGAGTATCTGGCATGAAAGTCATTACTTACTCGGGTAATTTTTTTTACATGTAGAGCGTCGCATAACATTGTATTAAGAACTCTATGCAGTTTTTGTAAGTCATCCCAGTACGGTGGTAAATCAATATGACATATTTGCATCGTAGCATGCACACCTTTGTCAGTTCTCCCACTAGCAATGACTTTTTGCTCAATACCAAGTTTTTTGAGAACATTTTCAAGTTCTCCCAGTACTGTATTTGATGTCTCTTTTTGTGTTTGCGAGCCTAAAAAGTGTGTGCCATTGTAAGCTAGATGCAAAGCTACTCTCATATATATAAAAATCCTTTTTAAAATTTATGAACAATTACTTTTCTGTAGAGCATATAAGTAAGAATCAGCCAAAATAAGGCAACAATCGGAATTGTGTAATATTGAAATACTTTTTCCAGACCAATTGTCATCCCATAATAGGAAACAATGGTTATAAAAAGGTACAAATAAACTTTTGATTTTTGATGTCTGACCTGTACTATACCAATACTCGCTATTAAAAAAAGCGTAATTAAAGGAAAAAGACTGAGTAGGGTGTCTTTAATTAAAACATGCTTTTTTCTTCCTGCATTTTCTTTTGAAAGCCAGTATTGCAATGGTTGTTTATATGTAGTTAAATTAGTCTTCAGCGTGTCATTTATCAGCATTGTTTTAAAATTAACTTGAGAAAATTTTTCTTTTGAGTAGCTATATCCTTCGCCGTTCATCAATTTAAGGCGTAAAATACCGGAATCATTGATGACTTTTGCTTTTTTTGCTTCTATAAGAATCTCTTCTTTTTGCTTTTTATTAAATAAAAACACTTTTGAAAAAGTTCCGTCTTTGTTCTTTTTACCGATATATAAAAGCCAGTCGCCAAAACTGTTTCCAAATTCACTTGCTGCAAGATTAAATTTGGCTTCACTTTTTTTATACGATAAAAAGTTTTTAGATAAAACAGTAGTATGTGGAGAAACAACCAAAAAATCAAAAGCAAGTAAAAGAGCTAAGATAAACGCCGGTTTAAAAAAAGTTTTAATGATGAAACTGGGTTTAATACCAAGAGAAAAAAGTACGATTATTTCATTGTCATTTGAGAGTTTAAAGAGTGAAAGCGTAGCTGCAATGAAAAATGTGATAGGCAAAGTATAAAATAAAATTTCAGGTAAGACAAACAGGTACAACTTCGCCATTTCCCAAACACTTAGCTGAATAACAGCTGTATATGTTGAGAGCTTAATTAAAAATATAATTGATGCTATAACAAATAAAGGCATAAATATAGACATAAAAAGAGATGAAAAGTTATTAAGTATATATTTTTTGAGTCTTAGCATCAGTAATTTGCTCCGATATAGGCGAGAATTGGGCTGTCATACATATAGACAATAAAGGTAGCGAGTGCTAAAAAAGGCACATAGGGCACTCGTTGCTGTTCTTTTGATTTGTTTAACACAAAAAGCATAACAGGCAGAGCCAACAGAGCCGATAAAAAAATGGCAACTAGACCAAGTTTTATACCAAGAAGTGCTCCCATAGTAGCTGCAACCATAATGTCACCTTCTCCCATAGCTTCTATAAAGGGAGTTCTGTCATAGTGTTTATTCCATGAAGTTTTTGTTTTTAATCCAGCTTTGTAAACCGATGATGTAAGGTAATAAGAAAGTGCAAATCGAAGTAATGTAAAACCACCGGCAAAGAGTAGAGCATTTTCAAGATTTGTCATCACTCCATGAATATTCCAAGCACCTATAATGGCAAAGAGTATTGCTAAAAGATTAAGAGAATCGGGTATCATCTTATATTTGATATCTATAACTGAAAGTGCTAAAAGCATTAAAAAACTCAGAGCAATAAAAAAAGCAGGAAGCACCAGTCCAAATTTATGAGCAATAAGAGCAAATATAATACCACCAAGCAGTTCTATAAGTGGATACTGTATAGATATTTTAGATGCACAGTAAGCACATTTGCCTTGCAAGAAAAGCCATGAAAAAAGAGGAATGTTGTGCCAAGGTTTTAATTTTGTGCCACATGACGTGCAGTGTGATGCATCAAAAACAACGCTCTCTCCTTTTGGAATACGTAAAATAACAACGTTCAAAAATGAACCAAAAAGTAGACCTATAACAAATGCTATGCCGAGTTCCATCATTTTAAACCACCAAATCGTCTTTCAACTTTTTTAAATTTTTGTATTATTTTTTCTAAATTTTTACATGTAAAGTCAGGCCAGAGAGTATCTATAAAAAAAAGTTCTGCATAGGCTGATTGCCAAAGTAAAAAATTTGAAAGCCTTTTATCTCCGCCTGTACGTATCAGCAGGTCTACATCTCGTTTGCAATCAAGTGCATTGTTAATCATTTCAAGGGTAATGTTTTCGTCACACTCTTTTAGCGAATTAACAGCACGGAGTATTTCGTCCTGCGAACCGTAGTTTAAAGCAAGACTTTGGATTAAACCATCACAATGTGCAGTCTTTTCTTCGACATTTTTTATGGTTTTTTGCAGCGATTTTGAAAAAGCCCTTATATCTCCAATAGCCTCAAATTTAACATTATTTTCTAAGTAGGAAGGGAGTTCATCTTTGAGATATTTTTCTAAAAGTTTCATTAAAAATTCAACTTCTAAACGAGGTCTTTTCCAGTTTTCGGTAGAAAATGCATAAAGAGTCAGCCTTTGAATTTCTTTGTTGTTGGAACAATATTTTGTTATCTCTTTAACAACTTTTGCACCAGCTTCATGGCCTTTGACTCTTTTTTTATCTTGCAACTTCGCCCAGCGGCCGTTACCATCCATGATAATAGCTATATGATTGGCTTGGTTCATCATTTATTCTTGAATCTTTTTTGCGTTATTGACTATTTCAAATGATATGCTCAGTTTATCTGCTTTTTGTAGATGCTTTTCATTCTGTTTTGTTATAAATTCAATTTCATTTTCATCACTGCCAAAACTCTGGGCATTTTCTAAAATATTCAAGCATACTGCATCAAGATGTTTGTTTTGAAGCATTTGCAGTGCATT
>JALUXS010000113.1 GCA_027013185.1 Sulfurimonas sp. | reverse complement strand
CATTGTGGCTGATTAATCTTGGATTTATCATCTCGATAAACTCTCCAGAATCATCTTTTATAACAACTATATTATAGTAACTTCCTATTTGATAAGCACTCAGCGCATCTAAATTATTTTCATTGATAGTATCTTTGAGATCATCTATCAAGGCAAACAATTCATCACCAAACACTCTTACATCAGTAGCATATTCAATACTAAGAGGTGTAGGATGCTTTATAATCTCTCTTGTCATTTGCTACCTCTATGATTAAGTAATATAGAAAGAGCCTTGAAAATTTCAAGACTCAAAGAATTAGTGGCTTTTACCAACCACAATTATCATTTTTATATTGATTGCTAAAAATCTGATAAACTGCCAGATGACACACGTTCTCATAGATTTCGCGAATTTCCCAGGAACCATAGTTAATGCCGATTTAAAATCTCGTTGAAAATTCAACTCTTCTTCTACTATTTTTTTTTCACTCATAATTTCTCCTTTTATTTTATTCTGGGATTAATGTCCAGCCTGGATTTAGTTTTGCTTTGTAGATAAACAGAAAGTGTAAAATATGTTTGATCCAGTGCCCTGCAAGACCGATTTCACCAAATGTATAATCTGTGTCACGACCAGTTCCTGGGTATTTTTCAAAATCAGGAACAACAGGATAAACTGTCATAGCCGCAGCAGTACCATCAAATACACCTTTACCGGCACTTGCAACACAAGCAGCACCCATTTCGGCCATAGAAGCTTCATGTAAATGAGCATTATCTCCTTTTGTAATCAAATCGCATACTGAGTGTGCAACTGCTTTACCAATAATACCAGAAGGCATACCCGTTCTTGGAGGAGTCGGATTAATCGGTGTTCCATTTGGAGAGCTCATTGGTTTAGAAATAATATGTGGTGGTGCAAATGCAATACCAGCCGCAAACATATTTGAATATATAGGGTTTTGATATGTTCTAGGCCAGTCACTTGCTTTCCATTCAGCATAAGGTTTTGGAGTATAGTTACCATCAACTTTCATAAAGCCTGCAGGATTAAATACTGTATTTGTTATATCTTCTCCAGTTTTATCATATGCTTTTAAACCAACACCTGCAAATGGAGGTATAAGCATTGCAAAGTCAAACTCTTCTTCGCCTTTACTTCCATCAAGGAGTTCATATTCTACTTTTCCATTTTCAACTTTTGCAGTATGTGCACCAATAAGCCAATCAACACCACGTTCAACAAAAAGAGACTCTGCAAAAAGTTTAGAAGACACAACATATCCACCAACTTTCATATGTAATCCACCCATACCAAAATCACCTAAGAAAGACTCATTTGAAATCCATTTCATATCAGCCATATCACGAACACCAGCTTTTTTAAGCTCATGTTCTATATTGAAAAGATACTCAAAAGCGGCACCTTGACATGTACACATACCATGACCAGTACCAATTAAAAATTTTTGACGTGTTCCACCTTTCATTTTTTCAATAGCTTCTGCGAGCTTATGCGAAGCATGAACTGCATGGTCTGCAGTACAAACAGAGACTGTATTATTTCCCATTTGACCATTACCATCACCAAGACCTGGTGTAGCATCAAAGTTCAATTTTGGACCAGTAGCATTAACTATATAATCATATTCTATAGTTTCACTTTGTCCTGCTTTATCAGCACTTGTATACTCAATTGTCACAAAAGGTTTATCACTTGACTCAGAACCCTCAGGGTTTAAAGATACTGCTTTCGCCTGATAATATGTAATACCAGCTTTTGCATACACAGGTGCTAAATCAAATGTAACTTCTTCTTTTTTCATTTGTCCAACGCCAACCCAGATATTTGATGGAATCCAATTCCATTTTGCATTTGGAGTAACAACTACAACCTCATGCTCCGAGCCTAACCATTTTGCAGCGAATGTTGCTGTTGTATGACCAGCAACACCACCACCTAATACAACTAATCTTGCCATATAATTTTCTCCATATTTAAGTTCTTAGTAACTTTATCAAAATAATATCACAATGTTATCACAAATAATTATAGATATAACTTATTATATTTATAAATAAATAATAAAGTCCTTAATAACTGCCTATTTCAGGGAATTATAAAAGTTTTTAATGAGAATTTTAACTTTATTTTAAGATTTTTTCTAAAATTTCAAAACTATTTTTTGAAAGCCCCTGTGTAGAAATTACACGCGAGAGTTCTTTTTTTATCAAATTTTTATTGTGTTCATTCATTTGACTGCACACTTTAAAAGCACCGCAAAGCCCTGATGCAATTTGTGGGTTGATTTTATCTATTTCAATGATTCTATCAGCCAAAAACTTATAACCAGTTCCATCTTTGGCATGAAAATGTTTATGATTTCTCGCAAAAGAGCCTATTAATGCACGAACAAGATTTGGAACTTTTTCATCATAAACTTTATCTAGTTGTAGCCTTTCAACACGTTCGAGAACATCATATCTGCTCGAAGACGCTAAAATTGCAAAATATTTATTCATCACAAGTGTTTCATCTTTATATTTATTATAAAAATCCTGTAGTGCTGTTTCGGCATATTCTACATGTAGATTTTCCAACACGTCTAAAGCCACAATTCTATCAGTCATTGTTAAAGAATTTTCATACTGTTTTTGTGCTAATTGTGCAATTTCATCAGTTTTAAGCACCGAAAGTATTTTTAAAGCTCTATTTTTAATAGTACGTTTAGATATATTCTCCGCCTCTAAGCTTATGGATGAGGGATTATGATTTTGTTTATAAATACCCAAAAGTTTGTTTTGAAATTTTTGAGCTATATGTTTTAGAAGTTTATCTTGAGCCTCATATATTTCATCAAAATCAATTTTTTCTTGAAGTTGCATAATAGACGATACGGAAGGCAATTCCAAAAGGAGTGCTTTGTAGGATAAATCAATATCTAAATCAAGTAAGTAACCATAAGCATCTACAAATTCTTCATCTATTTTCTCTAAAGCTATAAGTTTATTAATTGTCTGCAATGCAAAATTTTGGGTTGCTTCATATTGTGTAAAACTATTTGTATCATGCTGCATTAAAAAAGAAAAATCATTCTTTTTCTGTTCTATAATAATTGGTGCTGAAAAATCTCTATTTATAGAGAGTATAGGTTTTGACTCAAAATTTTCAAATACAAATTTTTCTGTTTTTTTTGAAATAAGGAGTGTCTTATTTAAAACTTCTTGGCCTTGTGCATCGAGTAATCCCATTCTTAGTGGGTAAAAATAAGGTTCTTGATTCTTACCATCTACGGTATCGGGAATTATCTGCGTTAAAGAAAGAGTATATTTTCCATTCTCAAAATTATCTTCGACTTGTAGCTTAGGCGTTCCACTTTGATGATACCATGTTTTAAATGCTTCAAGATCAACATTACCACCCGTACTCATAGCCCATAAAAAATCATCTGTTGTTACAGCCTGTCCATCAAAAGTTTTAAAGTATAAATCTGTCGCTTTTCTATACTTTTTTTCGCCTAAAAGGGTATGTACCATACGTATAACTTCAGCACCTTTTTCATACACTGTTGCTGTATAAAAATTATTCATAGATATATAAGAGTCTGGCTGTATAGGATGACGCATCGGTGAAGCATCTTCAACAAACTGTCGCTCACGTAAAGCTTTCACATCTTCTATGCGTTGGACTTCTGCTGAATTCATATCTGCAGAAAAAGACTGGTCCCGAAAAACTGTCAAACCTTCTTTAAGTGTTAACTGAAACCAATCTCTACATGTAATGCGATTTCCTGTCCAATTATGAAAATATTCATGTGCTATAACACTCTCAATTCCCATAAAATTTGCATCTGTTGCGGTATCAATATCTGCCAAAACATAGGCAGAATTAAAAATATTTAAACCTTTATTCTCCATAGCACCCATATTAAAACTGTCAACTGCTACAATATTGTAAATATCTAAATCATAAGCACGACCATACTTCTCTTCATCCCATTTCATAGCTTTTTTAAGTGAAGTCATAGCGTGATGGCATTTATGTTCATTTCCCAAATCACAGTAAATATTTAACGCTACTTTATTGCCATCCGTTGTAGTAAATTCATCACTAACACTCCCTAAACTCCCTGCAACAAGTGCAAAAAGATACGATGGCTTTGGATGTGGATCATGCCATGTTACACTATGACGTCCGTCAAAACTCTCCTGACATTTAATTTTATTTCCGTTACTGAGTAAAATCGGGTATTTTTTCTTATCTGCTGCAACTGTTGTCGTAAAAACGCTCATAATATCAGGACGGTCAAGATAAGGTGTTATGCTTCTAAACCCTTCAGGTTCATTTTGCGTACAAAAAATATTTCCTGATTTATAAAGTCCTTCAAGTTCCGTGTTGTTTTGTGGATATATTTTATTTTTTATTTGTATTTCAAACTCAGTTGGAACATTTAGAATACTCAAACTTTCCTCTTCTACGATATAACGGCTTTCTTGCAATTTTAAACCATTTAATGAAACTTCTAAAAGTTCCAGATTCACTGCGTCAAGTTTCAAATCTTTTTCATTTTTATCTAACTTAACAAATTCCATACTACTTGTAACAATAGCCTGTTCTTCAAACAATTCAAATAGCAAATCAACTTTGTGAATGTTAAATGCAGGTTTTTCATAATCTTTTAAATATTTTGCTTCTACTTTACTCATTATTATTTTGCATCCCGTTTTGTTGTTTTTCTCTTTTTCTTTGAAACCATTCCTGTTGTATTTTTATTGTAATGGCGTACTTTTTTTGTATCACTTTTTTTATGTTCTGCTTTGAGTTTTACTTCATCCACATCTTTTCTTCGTATATTTGGATCAGGTTCAAATCCTTCTACTACTTCTTGAGGAATTTTTTCTCCTATAAGTTTTTCTATATCTTTTATATCATATTTTTCATAAATATCTATCAACGATATTGCTTCACCTTCACGCCCTGCCCGTCCTGTTCGTCCAACACGATGAACATAATCTTCAGGTATTGAAGGCAGCTCATAATTAATTACATAAGGTAATTCTTCAATATCAAGCCCTCGTGAAGCAATGTCAGTTGCCACTAAAACTCTAATTTTTCCCTCTTTAAATTGATTTAATGTTTTTAAACGGTTTGCTTTTGTTCTATCGCCATGAATAACACCACACTTCAATCCATCTTTTTTTAACTCTTCATTTAATGCATCTGCACTTACTTTTGTTCGTGTAAAGACTAAAACCTGAGGAAAATTTCTTGAGCCTATTAAATATGCCAGTAGTTGGGCTTTTCTATTTGTATCGACGAGGTATACCACTTGGTTAATGGTATCAACCGTTGTATTTTTCTTCGCTGTTTCAATAAATGCAGGTTTCGTTAAAATAAGCTTAGAGAGTTTTCGTACCTTATCGCTAAATGTCGCAGAAAAAAGGAGTGTTTGATGTCTTTTTGGCAATAATGGATGAATTTTTCGAATATCTTTTGTAAAACCCATATCAAGCATTCTATCTGCTTCATCAAGCACGAAAACCTCCACATCTTTA
>JALUXS010000112.1 GCA_027013185.1 Sulfurimonas sp. | reverse complement strand
TAGTTCTGATTTTCGTTTTGTAAAAAGTGTAAAAATTATTAATAAATATAAAATTGAAGTTGATTATAAAAAACCCTATTTTAAGGCATTAGAGACGTGGATGATGGGTATACTGCCTGAGCATATTCTCAAAAATGAAAAAAATTTGATGAATTCATCGTTTAATACCCACCCCATAGGTACAGGAGCCTATAAATTAAAGCAGTTAGCATACTCCAAAAATATAGAGCTTGTTGCTTTTAATGATTATTTTGAGGGAAGACCAAAAATAGATAAAATATCGTTTCATGTGATACCCGATGCAATGACACGCTTTTTGATGCTTAAATCTGCTCAACTTGATGTGGGAAGTGTAGAACCTTTTGTATATGAGAGACAGTTACAAAAAAGCTTTTTTCGTATTTTTAACATATATGAAAAAATCAGCCTCTCTTATACCTATCTTGGATTTAATTTGCGTAAAAAGAAGTTTCAAAACCCAAAAGTAAGACGCGCACTCTCTTTAGCAATAAATAGACAAGAACTCATCAATATACTATTTTTAAAACATGCAAAAGTCTGTACAGGCCCTTTTTTACCCGGAACGATTGCTTTTAACTCTGCTGTGAAAGCTCCTAAACAAAATATACAAGAAGCAAAAAAGTTGCTTAAAGAGGCTGGATACGATGAGAAGCATCCTTTTACTTTTGAAATAGCTACCTCAAATGCAAGCTCAATCCGTCCATATGCCGCTGAAATTCTACAGTATCAGCTCAAAAAAGCAGGTGTCATTGTAAAACTTCGTGTTATGGAATGGCAGGCCTTCTTAAATATGGTAGTTTTTCCGCATAAGTTTGATACGGTACTTCTTGGCTGGGGGCTCTCTCCAACGCCAGACCCTTATATGTTTTGGGATAGTAAAAGTGACAAGCCTGGTGGCTTTAATCTCGTCGGCTATCATAACCCAAAGATTGATACAATGATAGAAGAATCACAGGGGATTATTGACAGGGATAAATTGGGAACATTGTGGCGAAAGATGTTTAAAATTATCACAAATGATAATCCCTATCTTTTTTTATATATACCAAATGAAATTACAGCAGTAAATAAAAATATTAAAAATATACAACCGGCTTTGAGTGGAATATGGCATAATTATATACAATGGGAGAAACAATAATTTGATAATATTATTTGATTTAGATGGTACACTTATAGACTCTACAGAGGCTATTTTGGAGAGTTTTCATAACTCATTTCTTTTTTACAATTTGCCGATACCTGCAGATGAAAAAATAACAGCACTTATAGGGCATCCCTTGGATGTTATGTATAAAGAACTGGGTGTGCAAGAAGATATGATTTGGGATATTGTAGCTACATATAAAGAGCATTACAGACAAATATCTACGCAAAAGACAATACTGCTAGATAATGCTAAAGAGGCTGTGGAATCTGCTGCAGAGTTTGCTTCTTTAGGCATAGTCACAACAAAAACAGGGGAATATTCTCAAGTTTTAATGGAATATTTTGAGCTGATGGATAAATTTGATGTACTTATTGGAAGAGAGCATGTTAAGCATCCAAAACCCCACGCAGAGCCAATTTTAAAAGCATTAGAACATTTTAATACACAGAATGAAGAAATATGGATGATAGGAGATACAAAGCTTGATTTATTATCGGCAAAGAATGCTGGAATTAATTCTATTGGTGTTTTAAGTGGGTATGGTACAAAAAAGAGCTTGATAGAATTCACAAATGTTATTTTCCGTGACTCACTAGAAGCTGTTAACTACTTAAAAAGTAGAAAATAATCACACTATTAACTTATAAGCTAACCTTAATTATATCATCAAGCTATATTTAAGTGCTGGTTGCCTAAAATACAAATAAATAGTATGAATAGAAAATATTTAAAGTTTCTTGAAAAATTGAAGGAGAGTTTATGCTAGAAATTAGATGGCATAGTCGTGCTGGTCAAGGTGCTGTTACAGGTGCTAAAGGTTTAGCAGACGTTATTTCTACAACTGGTAAACAGGTACAGGCATTTGCATTCTATGGTTCTGCAAAACGTGGAGCTGCAATGACAGCATATAATCGTGTTGATGATAAGGTCATTATGAACCACGAAAAATATATGGAACCGGATTATGTCTTTGTAATTGACCCAGCTATAGTTTATACGGCTGATGTAACAATACATGGAAAAGAAAATACAAAATATATTATTACAACTCATCTGAGTACTGAAGAACTTATTGCTTCTCAGCCAAAGTTAAAAGGTAAAGAAGTACATACAGTTGACTGTATTAAGATTGCACAGGAGACTATTGGTCGTGCAATTCCAAATACACCAATGCTTGGTGCTTTTATGAAAATATCTGGAATGTATGATATAGAATTTTTTAAAGAAAATATGCGAAGAATTCTTGCAAAATTGCCTCAGAAAATTGTTGATGCAAATATGATTGCAATTCAGCGTGCATATGACGAAGTAAAATAAGGAGCTAATAATGGCAAATACAGGTTGGGACGAATTTGAAATCGGAGCTATGCTTCGTACTTTTGAAGGTGAAGCTGGTGATATAGCAGGAACACTTCAAGAAGACCGTAATTACACGCAAAACAGCTCTTTTTCTGCGAGCGTTGCTGACTGGAGAATTGAAAAGCCAGTTTTTAATAAAGATTTTTGTATAGATTGTCAATTCTGCTGGATTTATTGTCCAGATATTTCGATAATTTCAAGAGATAAAAAAATGATAGGTATTGATATGGATCATTGTAAAGGATGTGGTATTTGTGTTGAGGTTTGCCCGACAAATCCAAAATCACTTTTAATGTTCCCAGAACAAGCAGAAGAAGAAGTAGAAATTGCTAATTGGCCTGCAAAAGAAACGAAGGAAAAATAGATGGCATTTGATAAAATGGAATTAAGAGATATCGAAGTATGGGATGGAAACTTCGCGGCTGCTCAAGCTTTGCGACAGTGTCAAATTGATGTTGTATCAGCATACCCTATTACGCCGTCAACTCCAATTGTTGAAGGTTACTCAAAATTTTTAGCAGATAATTATGTTGAGGGCGAATTTGTAATGGTTGAGTCTGAACATGCTGCTATGAGTGGATGTATTGGTGCTTCTGCTGCTGGTGGTCGTGTTGCAACTGCAACATCTTCACAAGGTTTTGCGCTTATGGTAGAAACACTCTATCAAGCATCTGGTATGCGTTTACCAATTATATTGAATGTTGTAAACCGTGCATTAGCAGCACCACTCAATGTTAACGGTGATCATGCAGATATGTATTTAGGACGTGATTCTGGCTGGATTCAATTTGATGCGTATTCTCCGCAAGAAGCTTATGATTTAAACTTTATTGCATTTCGTGTTGCAGAAGATCATGATGTTAGACTTCCTGCAATGGTACATCAAGATGGTTTTATGACTTCTCATACGGCTCAAGGTGTGTATACTATGGATGATGATACAGCATATAGCTTTGTAGGTGATTTTAAACCTATGAATGATATGCTTGACTTCGAACATCCAGTAACACACGGTGTACAAACAGAAGAAGATTGGCACTATGAACATAAAGCTCGTCAACATAATGACCTTATGACGAAAGTTCCTGCCAAAATTGAAGAGGCTTTTGCGTCATTTGAAAAATTGACAGGACGTAAATATAATCAAGTTGAACAGTATGATATGGATGATGCAGACGTAGCTGTTGTATGTATGGGTACTTCAGTTGAAACTGCTCGTGAAGTAGCAACTGAAATGAGAGAAAAAGGCATAAAAGCAGGTGTTGTTGGGCTTCGCGTTATTAGACCTTTCCCATTTATGGAGATTAAAGAAGCATTAGAAGGTATTAAGGCTATTGCTACACTTGATAGATCTTCACCAAATGGTGCAGCAGGTATGTTATTTAATGAAATCGCAGGCGCACTTTTTAACTCTGATACAAAAGCATTGCTATCTGGTTATGTTTATGGACTTGGTGGTCGTGATTTAACAAAGAAACATTTAGTAGATTTATATACTGAGCTTCAAGGAAATGTTGATGCAGGTAAAGTAACTACTCCACTACAACAATTTATCGGTGTTCGTGGACCGAAATTACAATTTTTATAGGAGAAAACTATGAGTGAAATGAAAAAAATAAAAAACTTAAAAGAGTTTTCTACATCAGCAGACCGTTTTGAAGGGGCTAACCTTCTTTGTCCTGGTTGTGCACACTCTATCATCGTTCGTGAAGTATTAAATGCAACAAATGATGATTTGGTTCTTGCAGCTTCTACGGGATGTCTTGAAGTGTGTACTGCAGTATATCCATACACATCATGGGATGCTTCATGGATTCACATCGGTTTTGAAAATGGTTCAACTGCAGTTGCAGGAGCGGAAGCGATGTATAAAGCATTAAAAACAAAAGGTCGCCTAAAGCAGCCAGATCGTAACCCTAAGTTTGTAGCTTTTGGTGGTGATGGTGCATCTTACGATATCGGTTTTCAGTGGATTTCTGGTTGTATGGAACGTGGTCATAATATGATGTACGTTGTTCTTGACAATGAAGTTTATGCAAATACAGGTGGGCAACGTTCATCATCAACACCAATTGGAGCTAATGCGACTACGTCACCTGCTGGTCGTGTCTCTTACGGTGAAACAAAAAATAAAAAAGATATAGTTGCAATTATGGGTGCACATAATATTCCATATGCGGCACAGGTTGCTCCAAATAAATGGAAAGATATGGTGAAAAAAATTCAGCATGGTATGGAAGTTGATGGTCCTGTATTTATTAATGCGGTATCGCCTTGTACAACTGAGTGGAAATTTGACCCTAAAGATACTATGCATTTGACTGATCTTGCAACTGACACCTTAGTGTTTCCACTGTATGAAATCATTGACGGACATGAGTTAAATATCACATACCGTCCTAAAAATGTTATTCCTGTTGAAGAGTATCTTGCAGCACAAGGGCGTTTTAGACATCTTTTTAAAGATGAGTATAAGTACTTAATCAAAGAGTGGCAAGAGAGAGTAGATGCAAATTGGGCGTACTTGAACCGCCGTGAAGAAGCTCGCGTTTAGCGAAGTTCTAGGTTCGGCAAATCTTGCACAAAAATCCGACTCTCCGTGTACTATAGTACACTATCGGTCGGATATTTTGCACAATCTTCACCAAATCTAAAACTTCTTTATTTCTGAAAACTTTTTATTTATTTTGAAATATTTTATGAAAATCTCTAAACTTTTTCGGAACTCAGACTTCAGTCTGGGCTAAAATTCATGCCTACTTTTATACTTCAATTTATAATCAAATTATTTTGCTAAAATACATGTAACAATAAATATTAAATTGCACAAGTGCAATGGGCACTCCGCCGAGGAGAACATAGCGTTAGCGTAGATGATGGAATTACTTCCATTATCGTACTTAATAAGATGAAGGGTTTCCTTCATTTTATGAAATAAAATTAAGGAATATATATTATGCCATTATTAGACTCATTTACAGTTGACCATACAATTATGCCTGCACCAGCAGTTCGCCGTGCTAAAGGAATGAAATCACCTTGTGGTGATGATATTACAGTTTTTGATTTGCGTTTTTACAAGCCAAATGTCGATAAAATGGACGGACGAGGGATTCATACCTTAGAGCATTTGTTTGCAGGATTTATGAGAGAGCATCTTAATTCTAAAAATGTGGAGATTATTGACATCTCTCCTATGGGTTGCAGAACTGGCTTTTATATGTCTGTTCTTGGAACACCAACTGAGAAAAAAGTTGCTAAGGCTTGGAAAAAATCTATGGAAGATGTTTTACATGTAAAAAGTAAAAAAGATATTCCAGAATTGAATTTATACCAGTGCGGAAGTTACAAAATGCACTCACTGAAAAATGCAAAAAAGATTGCAAGTGATATTCTTTCACACAAAATAGGTGTGATGGATAATGAAAAACTTAAACTCTCCAAGAAAAAACTTAAAGAGATAAACGGCTAATGCTAGTTGTAGTCCCGATGGATAGCACTGAGGTACACGAAGCAAAAATCACACCGGTGTTAGAAGCTAAAACGTGGGCAGAATTACGTATAGAAGAGGGTGAACTTGTAGAAGTACTTCATGCAGATGTATATGATGGTTTTAAGGCATGGCCTGAGGCCGTTGTAGTAAGCAATGATGGTGAACCGGTTATGGACTTTATTAATATGTCTATGGTTGTACTTGTGGCCCATACGCAAAAAACTATTGATGAAATTGTAGAGGCATATTTATTTCGCGAACTACATGATTTAGCATATTAAAAAGATTTTTTTATGGAGTTAAAACAGTTTTTAGAACTTTTTAACCCTTTACCTGGAAATCATTACCTGCAGGTGGTACAACAAGAAAATTTTGTAAGCAGTGCATTACGAGAGTTACTAGCACCACTTGAAGGGGAATTAAAAGTAGAGCTTTTAAGTAATGCGGATTTAAAGAGTGCTAAACCTTTCCGAGCACTTCCCAGAGATAACGACGCAGTCATTCTTCAGGATATTTTTCATCAACATCAAAATAAATCACAAATACTAAAAATTGCCTACAGAACATTAGCTAATGCAGCAGAGCTGATTATTATGGAAAAAAAAGGTATATTGGAAATTGAAAATGTTAAAAAAATGTTAGAAGAGCATGAATTTAGAACGCCAAATAATTTGGATATACTTGAAGATTATGACATCATAGTAGCTAAAAAAATGCATATGTGGGGGAATGGACTTTGAGTTTTAATGATGATTTACATAGCTTGACCTTAAGTGAAGACGGTTCTTATACAGCCTACTCAAAAGAGTATGATGAACACTACCACTCTACGAGAGATGGAGCATTACATGAATCACTCGTAAAACATGTTGTTCCCGGATATCTACATGTAGAAAATAAATTAGAAGTAAATATTTTAGATATTTGTTATGGGCTTGGGTTTAATACCTTGGCAACGGTTTTGTATTATAAAAAGTATGTGCCACAGTTAAAAGTTAATATTTACTCTCCGGAACTTGATGCTTCTCTTGTAAAATCATTGGTAAATTTTGAATATCCTGCTGAGTTTGAAGTTTTAAGAGAGATGATTGAGACTTTAAGTACAAAGGGGATATATAAAGATAAAAATTTTTATATAGAGCTTTTTTTAGGTGATGCGCGTGAATACATAAAAAGATTTGAAGATAAGTTTGATATAGTCTATCAGGATGCCTTTTCACCAAGCACAAATCCTATTCTTTGGACAAAAGAGTATTTTAGAGATATTGCAAACGCAATGAAAAAAGAGGGAGTGCTTACAACATACTCTATTGCATTTAAAACACGTATGGCACTCTATGAAAATGGTTTTCATATTTATCTCAACACAGGAGAAGGCTATAGGGATGCGACCATAGCTTCTCAAATACAGCTTCTAAATGTAGTAAGTGTAGATATGGAGCATAAGATTTCTTGCAATCCTCATATGCTTTCACTTCGTGATAAAGATATAATAAAACAGGAGATTTAATGATACATATGATGATAGGCTTTTTCAAAGACTACTTTAAATATAAAAAACCGGCAAAAAAACAGCAAAAATGGATGGAAAAGTATTGTACGCAAAAAGGATACGCTATCAACCCAAATTGGATGATGGCTACTAATCTTAAAAGTAATCTTTGCGAAATGGAAGCAACATTTGGTAAACGATACTGCCCTTGTTTTGAACCTTCCGGAGATACCGTTTTAGATAAAAAAATGATGTGTCCTTGTGAGTTTGTCGAAGATGAAATCGCAGAATATGGAACATGTCACTGTGCACTTTTTGGTCCTGCTGATTTGTCAAAAGAACAATGGAAAGCATCTTCTCAGCGTTTAATGGATGAGTACCAGGTGCCAAAAAATCTTAAAAATGGTATTTTAGATACGAGAAATATGCCACTAGACCCTCGAAGAAATCTTCCCATACCAGATATGATGCATCAGGTGAAATCAGTGTTAAATGCTTATAAAGGAAAAATGCTTACTGTCGTAGTAGAACGGGAGCAAGAGGCACTTAACTTAGAAAAAATAGCTGCTTATCGTGGTTTTAAATCTTCTTATGAAGCAAAAGAAAATTGCATAGAGGTAAAACTAATTTTATAATATGAACATACTTACAAGCAGTGATGCTCCGATGAGTGCTACAAAAATAGATAGAAGAAAGTAGATGTTTTTATCTGTATCTATTTTCCCCTCTTTGAGGTGGCGTATCCATCGTGTATAGTAGCGGTAAGTATAGAGCGAGAGGATAATTCCTGCACTTACGATTATAATACCAAGATAACTGTAATAATCAGAATGTTGTAGTTGTACTAAAGCACCCAGCTCTTTTTTCTCTTTGAGTTCAATAGAAATAAGATGTAAAAAAAGTTCAAATTTTTCCACTACAAAGCCTAAAATTATAAGTGAAATTGCAGTACCTATAAGTGAAGTAGTAGCACGTTCTACTGCCATAAGATTTTTAGGATCAATGTCATTTGTAGTCTTTATTTCAGTTCTCATACAAGTATTATAGCTAAAAGTGGAATATACATGTTTTTTGTTTCTATTGCAGATCAAATTAGAGTGAATGATTTTACTGGAGATACAAAACTTGTACAGCATGTCATCGATTCTGCCATATCACTTTTAAAAGTTCATGATACACAAGCAGCAAGAGATCTTCTTATTCCTTTACAAGATGAGATGGATATGACAACACAATATATTCCAAGGAAAACGTATCCTATAGCGACAAAAGAGGCCTTAAAAATGCTTAATAAAGGTAACTCTAGGCTTGTATTTCGTACTTTAGCTACAGCATTTATTGAGCTATAACTTCTAAAAAATCTTTTCCAAACTGAGTGAATTTTTTTTCTCCCACACCATTTACTTCTAGCATTTCTTCTTTGTTTGTCGGCATATCATTTGCAAGATGTTTCAGCGTTTTATCGCCAAATATTATATATGCAGGTACTCCAAGTTCACTGGCTAGTTCTGCTCTTTTTGCACGAAGTTTTTCAAAAAGTTCTTCATCATAATCAAACTCTTTTTCTTGTTTGATTTTTTTCTCTTTTATATTGATTTGGAGTCGTGAAGATTTTATGTCTACAAGTTTTTGTGATTTTAAAACTTCTATGGCGTCATTTGTTAGCTTAAGTACACTGAAATCTCCAAGCGTCAGTATATTGAGTTCTAAAAGACGCTCAACTATGACAAACCACTCTTTCTTGCTTAACTGAGTCCCTATGCCGTAAACAGAGAGTTTATCAGCTTTATTTGCCAAAATCTTTTGTTCTGTGGAACCGCGTAAAATATCTATAATGTAATTTTTTCCAAAGCCCTGATTTGTTTTATATATGGTACTTAAAATCATTTGTGCTTCTTTTGTAATGTCTTGTCGTCCATCTTCAGCGTGCAAGCAGTTGTCACAGCGATCTGAACATGCATCGAGTGTGTCATTAAAATATTCAGCTAATTGTTTGTGAAAACAAATTTCGCTAGTTGCATATTTGTAAATTTTGTCTATTTTTTTATCAAGATGCGCTTTATACTCTTCATTGGTAATATCTGCTAAAAATCGTTTGTGTTGTGCCATATCGCCTGCATTAAAAAGAAGCAGTACTTCGCTGTCTTCGCCGTCACGACCAGCACGACCTATCTCTTGATAGTAATTTTCCTGAGATTTTGGCAAAGACATATGCACCACAAAACGGATGTCACTTTTATCTATTCCCATACCAAAAGCTATGGTGGCAACCATAATATTGATTTTATCATTGACAAAGATTCTAAAATTTTGTTCTCGTACATGTTGAGGTAAGCCTGCATGATAAGGAAGTGATTTGTATCCGTTGCCATTTAAAAAGCTACTTAATTCTTCAGCTTTTTTGCGTGAACTTACATAAATTATGCCACTTTCATCTTTGTGCCTGAGTAAAAAATTTTTTAACTGTGCATGTCCATTGCTGATGCGTCTTTGTGCAGAAATAAAAATATTTTTACGAAATACTTTCCCTTTAAGAAGTAAGGGATTTTCAAGACGTAACTCTCTGAGTATATCTTGTGTGACATTATCAGTAGAAGTTGCGGTAAAAGCGGCTATTGTTGTATTTGGAAAATTATGTTTTAGATTACCCAAAGCCCTGTAATCATCTCGAAATTCATGTCCCCATTGTGAAATACAATGTGCTTCATCTATTACAAAAAAGTTTACATGTAAACCACGAAGTATCTCAATTGTATTACCGTTGTTCAGACGTTCAGGAGAAAGATAGAGAAATTTTAAACTGCCGTTGTATGCCATAGCAATGATATCTTGCACTTCATCATACGTTTGTGCTGAAGATATCATTTGTGCAGCTATATTTTGTGCCTGTAGAGCACGAACTTGGTCTTGCATTAGTGCAATCAGAGGCGAAACTACAATTGTAATACCATCCATTATCATAGTTGGAAGTTGATACACAAGAGATTTTCCACCGCCGGTTGGCAGTATCATAAGTAAATCCCGACCATTTAAAATGGCATCAACACCTTCTTCTTGCAGTTCTCTAAAATTATTATGCCCGAAGGTATCTTTTAAAACTTGATTTTTGATTTTCGTCCCTAAAAACTTGCATTTATTGTATCAACTTCATTCCACGAAAGTGAAGTTGATTTTTGATGATTTATAATGTGTGCCACATAGCGTGCAAACATATCTGTTTCGACATTAACTCTACTCCCTTTACGGTATGTTTTAAAGAGTGTCTCTTTCATAGTGTGAGGAATAATTGTAAGTCGAAAATCTGTTTCATTGACATCATTTACTGTTAAACTCACTCCATCTATGGTAATAGAACCTTTTGGCACGATGTAAGCAATGTATTTTTTATCTACTTGGACAAAAACATCATAAGAATTGCCACTATTTCTTATCTCTTTAACTGTGCCAATCGTATCAATATGCCCTTGAACAATATGCCCCTCAAACCTATCACCCATTTTCATGGCAGGTTCTATGTGTACTTCATTTTTATAGTTTTCGATGGCTAAAAGTTTTTGGCTTTCAGGAGAGAGTTCTACGGCAAAGCCGTCACTGTCTACTTTAACTACTGTCAGACAAGCCCCATTGATGGCGATAGAATCACCCAGATTTGCTCTGTATTTTGATTTGATGCTAAGTGTAGAACCTACAAAGCTTTTTACACTTGCAATTTCCCGAATTAATCCTGTAAACAAATTATCTCCTTAAAATACAATTTTGCCGTTTTCTTGCAAACCTTTGATGATTTCTTTGGCCTTTTCGTGTCCTTTATAGGCTGCTTTACGGCACAAATCAAGGGCTTTGTCATTATCTATTTCACAGCCGATTCCCTGATCGTAAAGCAGTCCAAGATTATAAAGTCCTTCTGCAAGACCGCCATTTGCCGCACGATCAAAGCAGATAAAACATTTAGCATCATCTTGAATAACACCATGACCTTCTTTATAAAGAGCTCCGAGATTGTTAAATGCTTGAAGATTTCCGCGTTTTGCTGCTTCTTCGTACCAAAAAGCTGCCTCAGAAAAGTTTTGCATACATCCAAGTCCGCGTTCGAGCATTAAAGCTACTTCATACATTGCAGGCGGTACACCTCTTGTTGCAGCTTCCATATGAAGTTCATGTGCCCTAAACATATCATGTTCTACGCCACCAACACCATTTTCGTATAAAATACCAAGGTTAAAAAGTGCGTAAGGTTGCTTTGCCTCAGCCGCTTTTGTGTAAAGCTCAAGTGTTTTTGCTTCATCTTTTTCACATCCCTGTGCCATTTGGTACATATAAGCAAGAGAAGTCTGTGCATCAGCATTATCTTGTTGGGCTAGTTGTGTGTAGAGTTCATAAGCAGTTTCATAATCACCTGCATTATACGCTTCATTTGCTTTTTGTATCATTATTTTTCATTCTCCGTACGAATCGGCTGTCTAAAGGTTGTTTTATTTCCCTTTGCAGCTGCTTTTGCTTTTCTTATTTTTTTAAGTAATTTTTCTTTGGCATCGAGATGTTCGTCTCTTACTTTATGTTCATAACTTCCATCGATTTGGGGGTCATATATTAACATTTGTGGTACATAATCTTTATATAAATCTGCACTCATCTTAAAAACCTCAATTAATTTACTTTATATTATGCAAATGATACTGAAAAATGATAAAATTCGCATTAAGATAATAAAATGGATTTTTAAATGAATTATGACGTAATAGTAGTAGGTGGCGGACACGCGGGTATAGAAGCTTCATTGGCATCCGCTCGAATGGGAAACAAAACACTTTTAGTCTCAATGCTTGCTGAAAATGTAGGTGCAACTTCTTGTAACCCTGCCGTTGGTGGGCTTGCAAAAGGACATTTAGTGCGTGAGCTTGATGCACTCGGTGGTGAAATGGGACTTATTACTGATGAAGCGGGAATTCAGTTTCGCATACTTAACCAAACAAAAGGTCCAGCTGTTCGTGGAAGCCGTGCACAAATAGATATGGACAAATACCGTGTAATTGCTAGAAATATAGTACTAGATACTGCTAATTTAGATTTGGCACAAGATACTGTGGAGTCGTTGACTGTAGAAAAAGGAGAAGTCAAGGGTGTTGTAACAACACTGTTAAATGATTATAGAGCAAAAAAAGTCATTATAACTTCAGGTACATTTTTAAACGGGATTATTCATGTAGGTGAAGTCCAACAAATTGGTGGAAGATACGGAGAGCAAAGAAGTGTGGGCTTAAGTGCGTCACTGAAAGATGATTGTGGCTTAAATATGGCACGTCTTAAGACAGGAACATGTGCACGTATTGACAGTTCTAGCATTGATTTTTCTGTTATGGAAGAGCAGGGCGGCGATGCATTACCAAATCCTTTTAGTTTTAGAACAGACAGAGAAAATTTTAGAGCGACAAAAGAACAGCTTCCTTGTTATATTGCTTATACAAATGAGACAACGCATAAGATTATTGAAAGTAATTTTTATAGAGCACCTCTTTTTACAGGGCAGATTGCAGGAAAAAGTCCAAGATACTGTCCTTCTATCGAAGATAAAATAGATAAATTTCCAGATAAAGAGCGACATCACCTCTTTTTAGAACCCCAAACTATGGATAATACGGAAATTTATGTAAACGGTATGAGTACATCTTTGCCTCCTGAAGTGCAGCGTGAAATGATTCATTCAGTAGAGGGGATGGAAAATGCAAAAATTGTCCGTTACGGTTATGCCATAGAATATGATTTCGTAGATCCTCGTGAGCTAAAGCATTCACTTGAAACCAAAAAAATAAAAGGACTCTATTTAGCCGGTCAGATTAATGGGACAACAGGGTATGAAGAAGCAGCTGCACAGGGAATTATGGCAGGAATAAATGCAGGTTTGGCACTACAAAATAAAGAGCCGTTGATTTTGCGTCGTGATGAAGCGTACATTGGGGTGCTTATAGATGATTTGGTGACAAAAGGTACAAATGAGCCGTATCGTATGTTTACCTCCCGTGCAGAGTACAGACTACTACTTCGTGAAGAATCGGCAGATGTAAGACTTGGACATTATGGACATGAACTCGGACTTATCTCTGATGAACAATATGAAAAAATAAAACGAAAAGCACAGCAGATAAAAGAGGGTGCCCAGCTTTTAGAAGATACAAAGTTTACGCCTAATAAAGAGTTTAATGCATTGCTTGCTTCCATGGATGAACAGCCATTAAAAGATGTCTCAACGGCACAACAGCTGGTTGCCCGTAAAAGTTTTGATGTACAAAAAATGTTGCAAATAGTTCCCCAGATTGCGAAATATGATGACTATATAAAAGATGAAATTTTAGTAGAAGGAAAGTATGCCCGTTATGTTGACAAGCAGAGTCAAGAGATAGAACGTATGAAAAAGTATTTAAAAGTAAAAATACCTGAGGGCTTTGATTTTACTGGCATAAGCGGACTTTCAAAAGAAGTACAAGAAAAACTTGCTGCTTTTTCTCCGCCAACACTTCAAGCTGCAATGAATATTAGCGGAATTACACCGGCTGCCATAGAAATAATACATATTTATATTCGAATGGCAGGAAAGAAAAATGCGTAGTTTTTATTATGTGCATACAGGTCATCGTATAGGTTTAGACAGATTTCGACGTGCTGCAGCGATAATAAAGGCCTTAGGAAATGAAGATATAACACTCTTAACAAGTGATTATCGTATAGCACAAATTGCTCATGAGTTTGGGATTACAAATAGTGTTGGTGTTGATGTAGTAAGAAATATTCCTCAAATTGCCCATCATGGCGATAAGTTGATTTTCGATTCCGAAGAAGCAAATCCTCTGATGCTTGATGATATGCGAAATTATTTTTCAAAGTTTGTAAGAATCAGCGATAAAAAGGATGATGTTAAAGCAGAAAATGAGTTTTTACTCTCTCCTTACTTAAATGGTGAGGAAATTTGTCATGCAGTGGTAGTTGATGATAAATACTTTACATGTAAAGAGAAAACAGTTGAAATTTCTTACTTTTTTGGAGATGACGATTATGAAAAAGATTTAGAAAAGCATCTTGATTTTGTAGAAGATTTACATCCGTATTTGCAATTAGGGTTTTATTACTTTTTAGATTATGAAGAAATGTTAAAAACAAAATTTGTTCATTATTTTGAATTTGAAGAGTATGAAACAATGATAATGCAAAGTAAAATTTTAATTACTGCATCACCGCAAGCAGTCCTAGATGCATTAGCGTCTGGCGGTAAGCCGATATATATACAAAGAGAAGATTATAGACAGGATTTTAATGCTTTGTTTGAAAGTTTGAATATTCCTATCGTTTATAATTTTGATAAAAATCACATAACTGTGATTTTAGCAACAATTAATGAGCATAAATACAGAAAAATTGAACAAAATAGTAACAAAATTACTAAGTTTCTAAAAGGAAGCTTAATTTTATAAATAATTAAAACTTATTTGGTGTATAATAAGCATTAAAATTCATAAGAAAGTGAGAACATATGAAAAATAGTAGCCGTAGAGGTTTTATGGGTAAAGCATTTGGTGCTGTAGCCGCAGTAGGTGCGGTTGGTTCATTGTATGCTATGAAGAAGTCTTGGGATCCATTACCAAGCGTCAAAGCAGCAGGTTTTACGACGATAGATTTGTCTGATTATAAAATAGCAAATAAAATGTATGTTGAAGGTTGGAGAGGTAAGCCTATCTTTGTTATGAAGTTTACTCCTGAAATGATTAAAAAGATGGAAGCTTCAGATAACAAATATAAGAAAAATGATATTGCTCGTAATATAGTTGTAGATGGTGAACATTTTATGGTTTGTATAGGACTTTGTACACACTTAGGTTGTATTCCTGCATACCGTCCAGATAAAGAGAACTTTCTTTGTGCCTGTCATGGCGGTATGTATGATTTTGCTGGTATGGTTACAAAATCACCACCACCACGTGGTTTTGATATTCCTCCATTTAAAGTTGTTGGAAAAACATTGGTTTTAGGTGAAGAAGGTCCAGAGTATAAGAAAATGTTAGCAACTGGCGTAACACTTTAATGAGGGAGATATAAATGGCACATTTTACAAAAGCAACAAGTATACATGATTGGTTTAATCAACGCCTCGGTATTGATACGGTTAATCGTGTTTTAGCAACAGAGTATTGGATTCCTAAAAATATTAATTTTTTATGGGCTATGGGAATGATTTTAGCAGTTACCTTTGGTCTTTTATTAGTATCTGGGATCTTTTTATTAATGTATTATCAACCAAATATTCATACAGCATTTGATAGTGTAAACTATACTATTATGCAACAAGTTGATTTTGGTTGGTTATGGAGACATATTCATGCAGTATCTGCATCTGTAATCTTTCTTATTATTTACATTCATATGTTCACTGGTATATATTATGGTTCATATAAGAATGGCCGTGAAATGATTTGGATTTCTGGTATGCTTTTATTTGTAGCATTTTCAGCTGAGGCATTTTCAGGGTATATGTTACCATGGGGACAAATGTCTTATTGGGCTGGTATGGTTATTACTAACTTATTTAGTCTTGGTGGTTTACATCTAAATGGTTTAGTTGAGTGGATTCGTGGTGATTATATTCCTTCTCAAGCATTCTTAGACCGTTTCTTTATGCTACATGTACTTCTTATTCCTCTAATTATTATTGCACTTATTGGATTACACTTCGGTGCACTTCGTATTCCACATGTTAATAATCAAGATGGTGAAGAAATTGATTTTGATGTTGAATCTAAAAAATATTTAGCTGGTGATAAAGCAAACTCTAAAGTAATTAGATTTATGAATGATTTCTTGTCAAAAGATATGGCGGTTGTTGCTATATACCTCGTATTTTTATTTTATCTTGTATTTTGGAACTTTGGTTTTGCGATGGATCCTATTAACTTTGACCCAGCGAATGGTCTTCAAACACCGAGAGATATTTATCCAGAATGGTACTTCTTATGGTCTTATGAAATGTTACGCCCATTCTCTACAAACTTTGGTTTAATGACTTTTGCATTTGCACAAGGAATTATGTTCTTACTTCCATTCTTAGATAGAAGTAAAAATGCCGTTGCTGCTAGTCGTCGCGGCTGGTTTCAAGTTTGGTTTTGGTTGCTATTAGTTGATATGATAGCATTGAGTGCTATGGGTAAAATGCCACCATCAGGTATTTGGTATGATATTGGCTTTACTGCCGCATCACTATTTATCGCATTATGGGTAGCCTTACCTATAATTACAATCTTTGAAAAAAAAGCGTAAGGAGAGGAAAATGAAAGAATTATTGATTTTAGTTATAGTTTCGGTTTTTACGCTTGCAACTTATTATTTGACTGAGACGTTGCCAAGTAAAGTAAATGAGATACATGCAGAGAGTCATGGTTTTGCTTATGCAGATTTACCTGCTTTAACAAAAAAAGGTAATGCTGCACGTGGTAAAGCATTGGTAATGGGTGCAGGTGCTTGTAGTGGTTGTCATGCTATAACTGTTGCTGGCAATCCAGCACCTATGGATCCTGTAACTGCTGCATCTGCATATGGTGTTAATCCACCAGATTTAAGTAATGTAGGGGCTGTTTATTCTCCTAAATTTTTAGCAGCGCTTATCAAAAATCCTGCACATGCACTTATATTAGAGCATAAATTTAATGCTAAAAATGGAAGATCTTTTCCAATGCCACAATTTTATGGTGCAGGTGGAGATAAAGATCAAGAAATTGCAGATATGGTTGCATATTTACAATCTATTGCCGTACCTAAAGATAAGTTAACTCCAGACATTGCATTTCAAACTGCTTGTGGTAGATGTCATGCGGTTCATTATACGAAATGGACACAAATTGGACAAACTCCTAAGTTTAAAAAAGAGCAAGCTAAATTGGAATTTAGAACAAAAGAGTTAAATTATCAAGATAGCTTAATTGCTTACCTGGGTAAATTACCACCAGATTTAAGTATGTATATCCGTTCACGTGGTGAAGAATATATCAATAACTTTATGGAAGATCCTCAGAATTACATTAAAGGGACAGCAATGCCTCGTGTTGGTGTAAGTAAAGAGGGAGCTGAGAAAGTTATGGACTATCTTAAAAAAGCTGGTGATCCAAAAGCCGCTGAGAGAACTTCAGTAGGTAAAGATGTAATGATATTCTTAGTGATATTTGCAATCTTTGCTATTCTTTGGAAAAAAGAAGTGTGGAAAGATTTACACTAACTTCTAGCGCAAAAAGGGCCTGTCCCCTTTTGCACCTTTCATTATCCTCTTTAAAGTAAAGCTCTGATATAATCTTTATTATGAGATTTAGAAATATTAAAAAACGACAAAAACAACACAAGCAATCCAAACAAAAAATTCAACTTCAATATGCATCTTACCCAGATAGAATTAAAGCATTTATTACAGATATGTTTATGATTTACGCTCCTATCCTTTATTTTATTACCTACGTTGTAATGAATGGAAAAGATGATTTTCAATCTTCCCAGTGGGCTCCTTTTTTAGGTGTTACGCTTTATGGGTTGATTTATGCAGTTTTAATAGCAAAATTTGGACAAACTCCAGGGAAAAAAGCCTATAAAATAGAAGTTGTAGATGATAAAACATTGCAACATATAAGTTTTTTTAGAGCAGTATGCCGTTTTATAGCCTTTCTCTTTTCCGCAACCATTCTTATAGGTTTGTTTTTTCCTTTTTACAGAAAAGATAAAAAAGCTTTACATGATATTATTTGTTCTACCATACAAATATATGAAAAGAATTAAATGTCAAGCTATTTTTAACTCGACAAGATATAATACAAGCAAGATAATATAGAGGACAATACATGCTAATTGATAGTTATGATAGAGTAGTTGATTATTTAAGAGTTTCTGTTACTGAACGATGCAACTTCAGATGTCAGTACTGTATGCCAGAAAAACCTTTTTCGTGGGTCCCAAAAGAAAATTTATTAAGTTTTGAAGAGCTGTTTGAGTTTATGAAAGTAGCTATAGATGAAGGGGTAAAGAAGATTCGTATTACCGGTGGTGAGCCTCTTTTGCGAGAAGATTTAGATAAATTTATTAAAATGATTTATGATTATGAACCTTCTATTGATCTGGCGATGACTACGAATGCATTTTTACTCAAAGGCACAGCACAAAGACTCAAAGATGCCGGTTTAAAGCGTATAAATGTCAGTATAGATACATTGAAGCCTGAAGTAGCTCAGGCAATAGCAGGTAAAAATGTACTGAAAAATGTACTCGAAGGTGTAGATGAAGCACTGAAAGTAGGTTTGAAAGTAAAAGTAAACATGGTACCTATGAAAAATATGAACGCAGATGAAATTATAGATGTGCTGGAGTATTGTAAAGAACGAAATATGGTTGTGCGTTTTATAGAATATATGGAAAATAAATTTGCCAAAGCAGATATATCAGGACTAAAATCACCTGAACTTTTAGATATTCTCAAAACAAAATATGAGTTTGAAGATGAAGGCTTTGATGGTTCTTCTCCTTCACATTATTATAGAATGAAAGACGGCTACAAATTTGGAATTATTGAACCATATGGTGATGATTTTTGTAAACAGTGTAATCGTATCAGGTTAACGGCTGAGGGAAATCTTATACCATGTCTTTATTTTGATGAGGCGATGAGTATTGCAGAGTTAATTAAACGTGGTGATATTAAAGGTGCGGCAGCTGTTTTAAAAGAAGTAGTACGTACAAAACCTGAAAAAAATCGCTGGGGTGGAGAAGATGATGAAGTCTCCAACAGAGCTTTTTATGAGACGGGTGGATGATATACCTCGTTGAGCATTTCTACTCGATACAGGGTGAAGGTAAATATGTAGGAACTCCCAGCCTTTTTTTCCGTTTTGGCGGATGCAATATGAAATGTGAAGGTTTTAGTTGCAGTGAAACTGCTCCGGATGGGACAAAGATTATTGGCTGTGATACTGTGTATGCAGTGAATAAGGAACATTTTTCACAAAACTGGGTATCCATAAATAAAGCAGAAGAGCTTATGAACATTTTAAATTTGTATGAACTTCCAAATGCCGTCGATATAGTCCTTACCGGTGGAGAACCGCTAATTTATGCAAATGATGCAATATTTGTAGAGTTTTTACAAAAACTCAATGCACGCGGCCATCAAATAACATTTGAAACAAATGGTTCTTTACATGTAGATTTTGAAAAATATCCTGTTTATAAAGAGTGTATATTTGCACTTTCTGTCAAACTTGCAAACTCAAATGAATCATTGAACAAGCGTGTACGTGGTGATGTTATTTATAATATTGCTTCAAATGCAAAAGATGCCTTTTTTAAATTTTCTATCGATAAAGAGTCTATTACTATGGCTCTTGAAGACGAAATAGAGAGTATTGTGATGCATTCTCCACAAACAAAAGTATATTGTATGCCGGTTGCGGGAAATAAAAAAGAACTGGAAGAAAATACAGAACCTTTAGTAGAGTTTTGTAAGGCCAAAGGCTACAATTTTAGCGACAGACTACATATAAGAATTTGGGATGCCAATAAAGGGGTGTAGAGTTTTCCTGACATAGTTTTACAAGCTTATTTACAAGGACAAATCCTCCCTTTGGTCTGAGCCTTATAAACAAGCTTGTAAAACTATGAACAAACTCTAGAGGAGAAAAATATGATAATCAGAAAACTTTTTAAATTTGAAAATGCACATATCGTACGAGGATGTTCTACTATTAAATGCAGAAGTTCGATTCATGGACACTCGTACAAAGTAGAATTACTTTTTGAATCAAATTTTTTGGATAATGGACAGATGGTTTATGATTTTGGTTTAATGAAACAAAATATGAAAGATTTGATTGAGAGTTTTGATCATGCTATTACACTTTGGAATAAAGATGATGCTGAGTATCTACGTGATATGAAAAAACACTCTGCACGTTGGGTACAGCTCCCTGTATCTCCATCAGCAGAGCAATTTTGTCGCGTTATTTTTGTAATGATTGATAAACTGCTTCATTTAACATCAGTGGTAAATGGAGAAAAAGAGGTGCGGCTTAACAGTGTCATTGTGCACGAAACTGCTAGTGGATATGCACAGTGTTTTAAAGCAGATGCATATAACGAAAATATGGGTTTGATAGATTTGCAAGATATCATTTTCTCTCAAGAAGTTCTTAAAACGTTTCATGACAGTGAACTTTTTGAAAAAATAAAAGAAGAGGAGTATTTTGTAAATCCTAGAAATATTTAATTTTCTTGTGCTAGAATAGATTTATAGTAATGAAATTCTTTTTTTACAAGGAAGAAATATGGCACAAGAAGAAATCAATAAAGCCGTCTCGGGTGAATACAAACTCGGGTTTGAAATAGATATAGATGAAGAGACCGTTCCTCCAGGACTCAATGAGAGTATCATTCGTTTTATTTCTAAAAAGAAAAAAGAGCCGCAATGGATGGCAGAATGGCGTTTACAGGCTTATGAGAAATGGCAAAAAATGCAAGAACCACACTGGGCACATATACATTATGAGCCAATAGATTACCAATCAATTTCTTATTTTTCTGCTCCAAAACAAACTCCCGAAAATCTTGATGAAGTTGATCCAAAAATTCTTGAAGCTTACAAAAAGCTGGGTATTTCTCTTGAAGAGCAAAAACAGCTCCAAGGCATCGCTGTAGATGCAGTTGTAGATTCTGTATCTGTTAAAACAACCTTCTCAGATGAACTCAAAAAACAAGGCATCATCTTTTGCTCGATTTCTGAAGCAATTCAAGATTATCCTGAACTTATTCAAAAATATATGTTTAGTGTTGTCCCAAAAACTGATAACTATTTTGCGGCACTTAATGCTGCTGTTTTTACAGATGGGACTTTTGTTTATATTCCAAAAGGAGTGCGATGCCCTATGGAACTCAGTACCTACTTTCGTATCAACGCACTCAATACTGGACAATTTGAGAGAACATTGATTGTTGCAGATGAGGGCAGTTATGTCAGTTATAATGAAGGGTGCTCTGCACCAATGCGGGATGAATCACAATTGCATGCAGCTGTCGTGGAGCTTATCATTATGAAAGATGCAGAGATAAAGTACTCGACCATTCAAAATTGGTATCCGGGTGATATAAATGGTAAAGGCGGTATTTATAATTTTGTGACAAAGCGTGCACTTTGCAAAGGGGATAACTCTAAAGTTTCCTGGACACAGGTTGAAACAGGTTCTGCAATTACATGGAAATATCCAAGCTGTATTTTACAAGGAGATAACAGTGTGGGCGAATTTTATTCTGTTGCTGTTACCACTCTTGCCCAGCAGGCGGATACCGGAACAAAAATGATACATCTTGGAACAAATACCAGTTCAACAATTATTTCCAAGGGAATTTCTGCAATGAAGGGACAAAACAGTTACCGCGGACTTGTAAAAATAGCTGCAAAAGCAGAGGGTGCACATAATTACAGCGAATGTGACTCTTTACTTATCGGCAGTGAGTGCGGGGCACATACTTTTCCTTATTTGGAAGACAAAAGCTCCCATGCAAAAATTGAACATGAAGCGACAACAACAAAAATAAGTGATGAACAGCTCTTTTACCTTAGACAAAGAGGGGTAAGTGAAGAAGATGCCGTCAGTATGATTGTGCATGGCTTTTGCAAGGAAGTCTTTAGTAAATTACCTATGGAGTATGCTGTAGAAGCAAAGGCTCTTTTAGAATTAACATTGGAAGGAAGCGTAGGATGAATAATATGATTGAAATAAAAAATTTACATGTAGATATTGGGGATAAAAGTATTTTAAAAGGTTTGAATCTCTCTTTGGAAGCAGGGAAGGTTCATGTTATTATGGGACCAAACGGTGCTGGTAAATCAACACTTTCAAAAGCAATTGTGGGTCATTATGATGTGAGTGTAAAAGAGGGAGAAATACTTTACAAAGGTAAAAGTATTCTTGAAGAAGCACCTGAAGTAAGAGCACTTAATGGTATTTTTATGAGTTTTCAAAACCCTGTTGAAGTTCCCGGTGTTAATAATGCTTACTTTTTACGAACAGCAGTAAATGCAAAAAGAGTGTTTGAAGGCAAAGAGGAACTTAATGCTGCAGAATTTTTGCGAGCATCAAAAAATATTGCCAAGGAACTTGGGATGAAGCCTGAACTTATCAACCGTTCTTTGAATGAGGGCTTCTCAGGTGGAGAAAAGAAACGTAATGAAACACTGCAGATGCTTATGCTTGAACCTGATTTTATTATTCTTGATGAAATAGATTCAGGGTTGGATATTGATGCATTACGTGCTGTGAGCGAGGGAATAAATACAATTAAAGATGGGAAAAGAACATTTTTGATTATTACGCACTATAGTAGGATTCTTGAGTATGTAGAACCGGATTTCGTGCATGTGCTCAAAGATGGAAAAATCATTAAAACAGCAGGACCTGAATTAGTCGCAGAGTTGGAAGAAAAAGGATATACAACTCTTGAGGAGTCTTAATATGCAAATACTAACTTTAAAAGAGGGACTTGAAACACTACAATCTTTTCAAACAAAAGAGACAGCCACAGCATTCTCTCGTTTAGCGGAACTTACTTTACCGACAAAAAAGACGGAGGGGTATAGATATTTTGATATTGATACATTGTTCAGTAAAAAATGGCAGCTTTACCGAGCAAAAAAAGTAGAGATTAGTGTATCTGATATTGTAGAAATAGTAGATGGTATTGTGGTAAGTGCACCAAAAGAAGTTCTAGTCTCTTATAGTACTAAAAGAGATATTGATACCGAGCATTTTGATGCACTCTATTATTTGGGACATATATTAAGCCCGGAGGTGATTCAATTAGATTGTAAAAGTGATGCAAAGATTAAAATAGTGCATCGTTTCACGCAAGCCTCTGTATTACTTGCCTATCGTTTGCAAATACAAACTAGTCCGAATATTTCTTTGCATATAGCAGAATCTTTTGAGGGTTGTGATGCAAAAGATACTTTTGTGCTTTATGGCTATGATTTACATGTGCAAAGAGATGCCAGAGTTGAAATGATTAAAGATGAAACACTTATAGAAGGAAGCTATACCCCAATTTATTCAAATTTTATAGAACTAGAAGCACAAAGTGTTGCTAATATATTTAGTTTTGATTTTGGAAATGCTGATGGTCTACAGTTATTAAAGGCAAAACTAGAAGAGAATAGTACTTTTAATGCCAAGCATCTTTTATATGCACAAGGCAATGGAAAAAGAGGAACTATTTCGCATATAGTGCATACTCAGAAAAATGCAAAAAGTTTCCAAATGGCAAAAAATATTCTTCAAGATAAAGCAAAAGGGATTTTTGATGCATTGATTAAAATAGAAAAAGAAGGTGGAGGTACAAAAGCGTATCAAAATTCACAGGCAGTGCTCTTAAATGATGGTGCGTATATGGTAAGCAAACCACAGCTTGAAATTTATATAGATGATGTTGAGGCAAGCCATGGTTCTAGCATTGGTGAGCTTGATGAAGAGCAGCTTTTTTATCTTCGTTCGCGGGGAATACCTTTGCAAGAGGCAAAAAAAATATTGATTTTGGCTTTTGCAAATGAGATTATTGATGCTATAGAAGAAAAAGAGATTCAAGAGAGTGTTCATATTTCATTTGAAAATGTTTATTATGGACAGAGTCAACTTGAATGTATGCTCAGTTGTCATAATTGCAGCGACACAATTATTGGAGAACAATCATGAGTATAATGCAAAAAGTTAATTATTATAAAGAAGATTTAGATATGTTTGAAACGGCTAATGAGAAGTTTGAATATATTTTTGATTTAGGTAAAAAACATACAACTTTGCCAGAAGAAGAAAAAAATGATGCAACATTTGTACATGGTTGTTCTTCTGCCGCATGGCTGATAGGTGAATGTAAAGACGGTAAACTTATGTTACGTGCTGAGGGAAGCAGTGAAATGGCAAAAGGAATGTTGAGTCTGCTTTTAGATATTTTTAGTAATCAAGATGTTGATGATATTCTCTCTTTTAATCCACAAGAACTAAGTAAATTAGGGATTATTGAGCATCTTTCACCGGTCAGACAACAAAGCTTAGAAGCTTTTTTAAATAAAGTTTATAGCTATGCAAAAAGATGTAAGGAAACATTATGAGTGACATTCGAGATATTACGCCACAAGAGAGTGAAGCACGTGTCATTGAAGAATTAAAAAAAATCTATGACCCAGAAATCCCTGTGGATATTTATAATCTTGGGTTAATATATGAAGTTACATGTAAAAAAGACCCTGTGAGTAAACTTAATAAATGTAATGTTGTTATGACATTAACGGCACCAAGCTGTTCAATGAGCCAAATTATTACAGATATGGTAAAAAATATTCCAAATATTATAGAAGATGGCTCTGTTGAAAGCTTAGATATTGATGTGGTATTTGATCCACCATGGGATCAAAATAAGATGAGTAATGAAGCAAAACTTACTATGGGAATGCTTTAAGATATCAGAGAATGAAACTCTTTAGAACAAAAGCTAAACTTTGTGCTAATTGTTTTCACGATAGAATCTTTTGCAATGTGAGAACATTTGTCATCTGCAATAATAAAAGCATTAGCGTGGGCTAGTGGTGAAACCATACCGGGAGCGAATTGTTCGCATACAGTAAAAAATTCTCCGTCAAAATATCCGGGAAGTACAGTTCTTCTTCCTGCTCGTAGTTTGAAATCATCTTTCATTTTTGCTTGTATTGGGTTAATAAATTTGGCACTCTTTCCACTCATAGCATAAATGATGCTTGTGCCGAAGAGTTCAAAGTTTAAGGCTGCAGCCAATGGATTTCCCGGTAAATTAAGAATAAGTTTGTTCTCAATTTTTCCAACTGTTGTGGGCTTACCTGGTTTAATTTCTATTTTATCAAATAGAATTTCATATCCAAAATCGCTAAATGCCTCTTTTGTAAAATCGGCATCGCCAACACTTACCCCACCTGAAGTAATGATAATGTCACAATCAAGAGCACTTTTTATATGTTCGTGTATATCATCAAGTGTATCAATGGCAGTACCAATAAATTCTACCTCACAGCCTAACTCTTTTGTACGGGAGAGTAGTGTAGGGGTATTTGTATTATAGAGTTGGTAATCGGTAACCTGTTCAAAGTGCATTTTAAGTTCATTTCCTGAGGCAAAAAGAGCGACACGTGGTTTTTTATACACTTTTATATGACTAATGCCTTGTGATGCTAAAAGCGTAATTTGATGAGCATCTATTTGTTGCCCTTTTTTTAGAAGAAGCATTCCTTTTTTAATATCTTCACCTGCAAATCGAATATGCTTGGATAAGGTGAGGTTTTTAGGAAGTTGTATACCTCCTTCACACTCTTTGACATCTTCTATTGGGACAATACATTGTGTTCCAAGTGGAATACGGGCACCTGTCATAATTTTAAGAGCTTCTTGATGCTTCAATTCTCCCTGAAAATCATCCCCGGCAAAAATAGTGCATCCTACTTTTACACATTTTCCACTCTCTTCTACTTTGACGGCATAACCGTCCATTGCAGAATTATCGTAGGGAGGTAAATTATGTGTGGCAATGATATCCTGCCCCAACACATATCCGAGTGCCTCTTCAATAGGAATAATTTTAATAGATTTTTGTTTTGTATTTGTATAAATTAGCTCTAAAGCTTTTTCGATTGTAACTGCCATTTTTTAAAACCTCTTTGATTAGTTGACATATTTTACTATAATTTCGTTATGAATGAAATGTATAATATGGGTTTAAGCCTACATAGTTGGTCAGCAGTTGCAGTTTTGGTGATGATTTTCATCAATTTGTATGTTTTAATTAGTGCAAAAGAGCTTGCAAAATATAAAAAAGTGAATTCTTTATATCTTGTGCCTTTAGAGATTACAGTACTTGGTACACTTCTTTTTACGGGTATTGTAATGATGGCGGCAAAGCATCTAAATTTTACAATAGAAAATATTGTGATGATACTTATTAGCATTGTTATCATTATTTTGGAAGTAAAAAGGTTGAAATCTTTAAAGTATCTCAGTACAAAAAAAGACCATGCTTTGGCAGTATATACACCTTTTGCAAGAACTCTTTTACAAATTGAATTTGGTTTAGTTCTTCTTATTTCTATTTGGATGTGGTTGCTTTAAGATGATTTATCTTTTTAATGAACAAGCGGCACAAGAAAATTTTAGCATCAAAGGCGAAGACTTTAAATATCTTATTAAAGTGCGTCGCCATAAAGAGGGGGATAAACTCGGATTTCGAAACAAAGAAGATATAAACACTTTACATATGTATAAACTCATAAAAATTGAGCCGAGAAGTGCTGTATTTGAGTTGATTTCATCAAAAATACTTAAAATCAAAGCAAAAAAAGATTTACATGTAGCCTGGTGTGTGATTGATTCAAAATCAGTTGAAAAAGTTTTAGCATCACTCAATGAAGTGGGTGTGAAAAAGATTACTTTTATTTACTGTGAAAGAAGCCAGAAAAACTTCAAGGCTGATTTTAAACGTTATGAACGAATTATAGAGGCTTCAAACCAGCAGTGCGGACGTACTGAGCTGATGGAATTTTCTACATGTAAAAATATAGAAAAGTTTATAAAAGAATATCCTGATACAAAAGTGTTTGATTTTACAGATAAAACTTTACAGTGTGAGAGTGATATTACAACAGTACTCATCGGCTGTGAGGGAGGATTTTCACCCAAAGAAAAAGAGTTCCTGCAAAATCAGGAAGTCTTTCGCCTAGATACACCAATGGTACTACGTTCAGAAAGTGCAGCTTTGGCAGTGGCTTCAAAGATACTTTTGTGACTTATGAAAATCAATAAAAGAAAAGTTTTGAATTATTAAATTATATTTATTGATATTAAGCAATATAGAAGGAATTAATTTGTAGAATAATATTAAATAAAATTTAAGGATGATAATGAATTTATCGAAGTATATGAACTTAACAGAAGGTGAAGAATCAGTGCAAGAGGTTGAAGGGGATGCCTATAACAGTGATTCTAATCCAATTGCAAGGATGATAGGAACTATCATTAGAATAATTTCAATAATATTGGGATTTAGAAAAAAAACTCATATTATTGTTACGAATAAAAGAGTTATACGTATTGATTTTGAAAAGATACTTTGGGTTATAAATAAAGGTGTCTCTGCTATATCAATGACACCAAGATCTATCAATAATGTTGGCTATTCGAATATAAGAACTTTTTTGATTTTTAAAACTAGGTATTTTATGATGGGAACATCAGGTGGAGATACATTTATTAAATTTCAAGGTAATGATAAATCATTATTTGAAGCAGTTGACAATGTTAATAATACACTGGAAAAAATAATTACTAAATAATTA
>JALUXS010000111.1 GCA_027013185.1 Sulfurimonas sp. | reverse complement strand
TTCTTTTACTCCACTTGTTGCAGATGCGGCACTTTTAATGAATCGAGCACCGGTAATCTGGTTGGAACTTTCGGATTGTGCCGGGAATTCAGAAGCATTGTTACGCTCAGATGGACCGAAAATTGATGAAATAGTACTAGATATTATTTCTTTGGAATATCAAGAAACACTTCAGGCAGCAGCTGGATTCCAGGCAGAAAAACAACTTGATGATGCCATTGAACATTTTAAAGATAAATATCTTTTATTTGTTGAAGGTGCTGTTCCCCTAGGAATGAATGGACAGTATGGTACAATTGGAGCAAGTGGTGAAACTATGCATGATAGTCTTATGCGTATCAGTAAACATGCTGCCGCTGTTGTTGCCGTAGGTGCTTGTGCCACATTTGGCGGTATCCCTGCAGCTGCTCCAAACCCTACAGGTGCAGTTGGTGTTATGGACGTCATTAAAGGAAAACCACTTATTAATATTCCTGCATGTCCGGCAAATCCTGCTAATATGGTTGGAGTAATTATGCATTATATATTAACAGGGCAGGTTCCAGAACTTGATTCACTTTTACGTCCTAAATTTGCATTTGGTTATAGAATTCATGATAACTGCGAAAGACGCGCACACTTTGACGCAGGTGAATATGTTGAGGAATGGGGCGATGAAGGTGCAAAAAACAACTTCTGCCTTTATAAAATGGGTTGTAAAGGGCCAATGACATTTAACAACTGTTCAATTGTCCGTTATAACGAAGGTGTAAACTGGCCTATTGGTGTAGGACGTGGTTGTATAGGATGTTCTGAACCAGATTTTTGGGATAAATATGCATATGAAAGACCAATGGCAAATGCTCATATTAAAGCACCTACAGGTGGTGTAGAAAAAACTGTTGATCAATTTGGTCTTGGTTTATTAACTGCAGCAGGTATCGGAATTGGTATTCACGCAGCAGTAAGTGCCTTTGCAGGTAAAAAAGAAGATGGAGGAGAAGCATAATGGCAAAGAAACATATAGTAGTAGATCCTATTACAAGGATTGAAGGACATTTAAGAATAGAAGCAGTGATTGATGAGAATAATACTATTGTAGATGCATGGAGTTCCTCAACATTGTTTAGAGGCATTGAAACTATTCTTCAGGGACGAGATCCAAGAGATGCAGGACTTTTAGCTATGCGTATCTGTGGGGTTTGTACGGGGACTCACTATCAGCGCTCAATTGAGGCTGTAGAAGATGCTTTTGGTGTTACAATTCCTAAAAATGCAAGAATAGTTCGTAACCTTATACAAGGTGCTTTGTTTATGCATGACCACACGGTGCACTTTTATCATTTACATGCACTTGATTTTGTTGATGTTGTATCAGCACTTTCTGCTGATCCTGTAAAAACAGCAAAAGAGGCTGAAAAATGGGCAAATGTTGCTGGAACAACTGCTTATATTGGTGGTGAAGGTCAATTTAAAGAGATAAAAGAACGTGTTGCAAAGTTTGTAAAACAGGGACGACTTGGAATTTTTGGAAATGGATACTGGGGGAATAAACACTATAAACTTACTCCGGAACAAAATCTTATAGGTGTTGCACATTATCTTAAAGCGCTAGATATTCAGCGTGAAATGGCAAAAATGCAAGCAATTTTCGGTGGTAAAAATCCGCATCCTCAATCTATTGTTGTTGGTGGTGTTACTTGTGTACAAGATATAGAAAACCCCGCTCGTATCGCACTTTTTAAAGATTTACTTAAACAGACAACTGCTTTTGTAAAGCAAGCATATTTACCTGATGTTTATATGGCAGGTACTATGTATGCTGATGAAGCTACAGATTCTAAAGCTACTTTTACAGAGCTTATGGAAGGAAAAGGTGTAGGTGGAGAAGGTGGTGGACTCCTAAATTATATGGCTTATGGTGGTTTTCGTCTTGATGATACGGGTTTTTATAAGGCAGAAACACTTTTTCCAAGTGGTATAGTTTACGGAGGGGACCTTTCTAAAGTAGAAGATGTGGATCCTGAAAAAATAGCAGAAGATGTAACACACTCTTGGTATAAAGGACAAAAACCATTACATCCTTATGATGGACAGACCATTCCTGAATATACAGGTTTAGATAAAAAAGCTGATGGTATAGCTTATCTTAAAACTAATGAAAAATATTCTTGGATTAAATCGCCGATTTATAATGATACTCGAGTAGAAGTTGGACCACTTGCTCGTATGATAGTTGGTGTAGCACGTAAAGATGAAAGAATTACTAAATATGTAACAAATTTTCTTAAACGTGGGAATCTTCCAACCAGTGTGCTCTTTAGTTCTGTCGGAAGAACGGCAGGTCGAGCCATTGAAACAGAATTAATGGCAGATGTCATGCATGAATGGGCTGATGAGCTTGCTAAAAATGCAGCAAGTGGAGATTTGAGTACATGGACAGAATTCGATTTTGATAAAGTGAGTGTGAAGACCAAAGGTAAAGGAATGGAAGAGGCCCCACGTGGTGCTCTAGGGCATTGGGTAAAAGTAGAAGATGGAAAGATTGTAAATTATCAAGCTGTTGTTCCCTCAACATGGAATGCAGCACCTAGAGACTATAAAGGAAGAATGGGAGCTTATGAAGCTTCGCTTATCGGAATTAAGGTAGCTAACCCTGAACAACCTTTAGAAATTATTCGTACGATTCATAGTTTTGACCCTTGTATCGCATGTGCCGTACATGTAGTAAATACTAAGGGCAAAGAACTAGGTGTCTATAAAATAGACACCCAATGCAGTATCTAAGGAGGCTGTTATGAAAGCTGGACACAGACAGGTTAAACGAATGACAGGTGCTATGCGTACCATCCATTGGGTGAATGTTATATCTATGATTGTAGCTGTTATTACGGGACTTTATATTGCACATCCTTATTATCAGACATTTATAGCTGATGATGCGGTTAACACATATGTTATGGCATGGAATAGATGGGGGCACTTTATTGTTGCAATTATCTTTGATGTTACTTCCATTATAGTAGCATATTTGTTTTTCTTTTCTCGTTTTGAAAAACCATACAAGAAGGTGTTGCCAACTGCTAAAAATATAAAAGAATTCGGTGAAGTTTTTTTAAATCTTATAACTTTAAATCGCCGTAAGAATTTTGATTCTACGCATAGTGATAGTTTTAATACTGTATATTTCTTAATTTTCCATATTCTTTTAGCATGGATGTTATTTACAGGTTTGCAACTTTATGTTGAAGGTTTAGAATCAGGACTTAGTTCAATTGGAAGTTGGTGGCCCGCAATGCTACATATGGTAACTGATTGGACAATACCTGTAACAGCATGGATGATTGGAGGTGGACCAACAGCTACGATTATGGATGTAAGAATTGTTCATCATATGACAATGTGGTTTATTCTTTCATGGGTTGTTTTTCATATTTATTACCAGGTATGGCGTACAATCTTTTGGAAAGAAGGTGATATTGCCATTGTCGTTGGTGGTACTAAATTTGTAAAAGAGAATAAAGCTTAGGCTTTTTCTCTTTTCTTCTTCTTTTTAAATAAAATCATAAAGGTAAATAATGGCTTTCGTACTCGAATTACATACTACAACAGAACAAAAATATATTTCTAATTATATTACTGCATTAAGCAGAAAATTTGATATTAATAGTGATATTTCTATGCATGATGATAAAATAATATGTGCCTTTGACTCAGAACATGAAAAACTTCAGGAGTGTCTTGATTCACTTGCACAAAGGTTGCCTGCTTCACTTTTTTTAAAATCATCTTCTTATAGTGAAAATGATGAAAAAATTGAAAAACTCCCTATATTAGATTTAAAATATCCTTTAAATTTAGGACTTTGTCCTACTTGTCAACAAGAACTGTTTGATGTCAGTTCCCGTAGATATTATTATCCTTTTATTTCATGTAATTGCTGTGGAGGGAACTACGGTTTTTTAAATGATTATCCATATAAAAGAGAAAATACATCCTTTAAATTTTTACGCCCATGTAGTGAATGTGAAGAAGAAATGAATAATAAAGGATTAAGAGAATCACATGTTCATAATTCATGTCATACATGTGGTGTTCCTGTCCGCCTTGTAAATAAAACAACAGAGCGTTATGCGAATGATTCTGGTAGTTTTAGAACAATGTTTGAAGTGGCTGCAAAAGCGATAGTTGATGATAAAAAACTACTTATCAAAACTACATTTGGGTATCGTTTGTTTTATAAGCATACGAAATTAAATAACGACTCTATTTTGATGATGATAAACGCATCTAAAATTACAGATCATTTGTCTTTGATTACAGAAGAGTTTAATGCTCTTCTAAGTATTGAAAGACCCATCTTACATGTAACATTAAAAAATGAAGAACTTAAAGCTTTGAGTAATGCAAATACATCTTATGCAAAGTACCCTGATGATGGATTTACCATTTTACTCGGAGCTGAACTTCAAAAATTAGGTGTTGATTTTATTGCATATGAAGATGTTGATGAAAATTGTGATGCAGATATATTGATGGATTATGACTTAAATGTAAACCCTCAAAAAGATATGCGTTTTTTTATTAATAAAGATATCCAATTTATTGGGGAGGGAGAAAGAGTCTCTTTCCCTTCACATAATCTTTGTGCAAAAAATGTGGTAAGTATTGCTGGTAATTTTGCTGGTATACCACAGGGGGAAATGATGTTTTTTGATAAAATGGAGCATTTTGAACGTGTTCAAGTAATGGGAGCTAATGTTTTAGAAGGTACTTTGGAAAAATATCATGAAAATCAAAAATATTATTCTCAAGATGAAGCATCTTTTATGTCCGTTATTGCTGAACATAATCTTTTTGATAAAAAGTGTGTAGGAGCATATTTTGATGAAGAACCCTCTTTTTTGTATTATGATTCAAAAAAAGTTCTTAGAATTGTTCCTCCTAAACATTTTAGTAGTGAAAATCTTCTACAAAATATGGCAGAACTGCGCGAGGGTTCAGACAGACTTATTGAAAATCTTAAAACGAAAATGCCAGAAATTTATACAAAACTTGAAGTATTGCAGGATAGAGATAATGTAAAATTATTTGAAGCAACAGCGATTATTTTGGGACTTGATGATGAATCTATGCGTGGAGTAACAAAAGAGGCCATGAAGTTTATCGGTAAAGGAGGCATACAAATTGATACACATGTAAAAGACAATCGTTTTGATCATATTGCTTTTCTTTCAAGTATTGTCTCTTATCAGCTTGCTGATGTTAGCAGTTCGATATTGGCATATTCAATTTTTGAAAGTTTTGGAGATTATTTTTCTGAAATAATTGGTGAACTAAAATCGAAAACAAAAGCGACAGAAACAATTTTATGTGGTACACATTTTGCAAATCAATCACTCTTTTCAAGAATGCAACGAAATTTAAAAGCAACACCTCCATATATGAGTAAGAATTATCCCATAGGTAAGGAGAATGCCGTTGTCGGTGGAGTATATATCTAAGAAAAGACTGCAAATACATGTGTTTGGTATTGTTCAAGGTGTTGGCTTTCGACCATTTGTGTATCAATTGGCAACAAAGTATTCTTTGAAAGGATTCGTATTAAATGATGGGAGTGGAGTTGTTATTGAAGTGGAAGGTTCGGATGCGGAGATATCACAATTTATTAATGATTTAGAACAAAAGACACCT
>JALUXS010000110.1 GCA_027013185.1 Sulfurimonas sp. | reverse complement strand
TATGTGCCTCAGATTCCCTAGAACAACTACTTTCTATTTTTGGTTTAAATATACTAAACATAATTTATCCTTTATTTTGAACTTCCACACTTACTTGCACCGCATTTTCCGGCTCCGCACTTACCACCACCACACTTGCTTTTACCCTTTACACTCGGTAAATCTTTTATGTGTTTAGCTACCTTAATTCCTTGAACTTTATGTACGCCTGTCTCATCTTTATACCCTATAGGTTTATAACCAGTTGTTCCAATAGCATTCATTATCTCTTTGACATTTGTTTTGCTCTTATCATAACTGACTACTGCATTTTTTTTATCCACCGATGCTTTTATGCTAATGACACCATTGACATCACCACCAACTTTTTCAACCGTTGCTTCACATGCCCTACAAGTCATTCCTTCGATATTTATGACTTTTTTCAACAGGTTTTTTTTCTCTACCAAAACTGTTTTTGGTTTATCACTTTTAATAAGATACTCGCCCCAGTAAGGAAATGAGAGCATTACTGCTGCAAAAACAGTAATGATTGCTAAAAATGTTTTAGAGTACCAAAATGAGACCTTTCCCTCTTCATCAGAATCACAAGCACATTCAATCTCAGCTTTTTTCGGTTTTAACTTATCCCACCATGCATAAGCCAATACTACAATAGTCAAGGCTATAAGGTAGGGTCGAAATGGTTCCATCCATGAAAAACTCGAAGCCAATCCAGTTGAACCCGCAAGCACTGCAAGCACTGGTGTAACACAACATAAAGAGGCTCCAATTGCCGCTAAAGCACCTGTAATAATTTTTTTATCTGCCATGATTTATCCTTTTATGAGACGTTCAAGTCTCTCTTTTTCTTTTGGGTTAAGAAAATAAAATATTGTCATTCCCTCACGCTTATTTAAAAGCAGTCCTCCATCTTTGAGTTTTCTAAGATGCTGAGAAATAGGAGACTGATTCATTTCCAAGATGTCCGCTAAATCACAAACACACATACGCTCAAACTCTAAAAAAAGGCGAACAATCTTTAACCTTACATCATTACCAAGTAGCGAAAATATCTTCGACTGCGTCAATAAATCAGCTTCATTTTTTACAAGACATGCCTTTGCATCTTTTATTAAATCAGCATCAACACTAAGTCTGCAACAACTGTTTTCATCTTTCATTTTTATTCCTTTAATAGTATATTAGTATATTCTAATATACTTGTCAAGTTTTATATTATAATTTTACACAAACTAAACACACAAAAAAGTTATACTTTCCATAACAAACAACAAAGGACTTAAAAATGAAAACTTTAACAAAAATCTTTCTTGCAATGATTTTAGGCGTTAGCCTCGCTCATGCAGCAGCATATTCTAAAGATGCAAAATTTAGAACAACACAGGTGCATATTACTGCGGATAAACCGCTTACAACCGGTTCAAATACTTTTGTGATTACAATTAAAAAAAATGGTACGGTGATTCATGATGCAAAAGTTGCGCTCAAAGCGTTTATGCCTGCAATGCCGGGAATGCCTGCTATGAGCTCAAAAGTAAATGCAACAAACCTTGGAAATGGAACATATAAAGCAACGCTCAATCTTGCAATGAGCGGAACTTGGCAACTACATATTTTTATTACACCTACAAAAGGTAAAAGATCTCGTGTAAAAACAACACTCAATTTTTAGAATCGACGACACAAGGCTTGAAGGAGCACTATTATGAAAGATGTAACACGAAGAAAATTTGTGCAAGGCACTATTATTTCAGGGTTTGCCCTCTCCGGCATAAACCTAAGTGCTGATACAAATACTGCGAAGACAACACTCAGACAAAAAACAACAGAGCTAAGCGGTACAGAATTTCATCTCAGTATTGATAAAACACTTGTCAATGTAACAGGAAACAATTCTTTTGCCACAGCTGTTAATTCAATGCTTGCGGGCCCTACTCTTAGGTGGAGAGAGGGTGATACGATAACTCTACATGTAACAAATAATTTAAGTGAATCTTCTTCTATCCATTGGCATGGTATTATTCTCCCCTTTCAAATGGATGGAGTTCCGGGTATCAGTTACGATGGCATTGCACCGGGAGAGACATTTACATATACATTTACCGTCCAGCAAAACGGAACATTTTGGTACCATTCTCATTCAGGATTTCAAGAACAAACTGGTGTATATGGAGCTATTGTCATTGAGCCTAAAGAGAAAGAACCTTATGAGTACGATAAAGATTATGTTGTTGTTTTATCTGATTATTCTGATGAAAAACCTGCAAATATTTATAGAAAGCTCAAACTCTTTCCCGATTATTACAACTTCAATCAAAGAACAGTCGGAGATTTTTTTTCTGAAGTTAAAGAAAAAGGTTTTTTAGAAGCTTTCAAAGAACGTGAGATGTGGAATAAGATGCGTATGTCAGACAGAGATATTTCTGATGTCACAGGATACACCTACACCTTTTTAATGAATGGCCAAAACCCTGCCACACGTTTTCAAGCCCTTTTTCAAAATGGTGACAAAATCAGACTTCGTTTTATTAACGCTGCATCTATGACATTTTTTGATGTACGTATTCCCGGTCTAAAAATAAAAGTTATTGCTGCTGACGGTAATTATGTACAACCTGTAGATGTCGATGAATTTCGAATCGGCGTTGCTGAAACCTATGATGTTATAGTCGAGCCAGAAGATGACAAAGCCTATGCTCTGTTTGCCCAAAGTATAGATAGAAGCGGATATGCTCTTGGAAATCTTTCAACAGATAAAAATGTTTTAGCAGATATTCCCAAGATTGATAAAAAGCAAGCATTGACACTTGCAGATATGGGTATGAGTAAAAATATGGCATCAATGAAACACATGAATATGGACAATATGAAAGACATGGATATGTCAAACATGAAAAAGCCTATTCCTATTACCAAATTACCGATAAAATGGGATGTTGGGACTACTATGCGAGCTATGAATCCTCAGTACAGGCTCGATGATCCGGGAGTCGGACTGCGTAACAACGGTAGAAAAGTATTATGTTATTCAGATTTACGTTCCCTTGCCTCAACGAAAGAAGAGAGATACCCAGACAGAGAAATCATACTACACCTCACGGGAAATATGGAACGCTACATGTGGTCTATCAATGGTATAAAGTACTCCGAAGCACAGCCACTTGAATTTCACTACGGTGAAAGGCTAAGAGTAACATACATTAATGATACTATGATGAATCATCCAATGCATTTGCATGGAATGTGGAGTGATTTGGAAACTGGAGATGACAATCATTTAGTAAAAAAACACACAATTATCTCACAACCGGGTTCAAAAATTAGTTTTCGCATCAATGTTGATGCAAAAGGTGCGTGGGCATATCACTGCCACTTACTCTATCATATGACAGATATGTTTAGAAAAGTCGTGGTGTCATAAGGAGAATATGATGAAAAATTTATTACTAAAATTAACACTCTTAACATCTATGGCAACGGCATCCTTTGCAGGTGGAGGCGGAGATATTTTACGTGCCAGTTTTATCGCTGATAGTTTAGAATATCAATTTAACAATGATAAAACACTCTATTGGGATACATATGGCTATATTGGTTATGATTTAAATAAAATCTATATTTACAGCGAAGGAGAAAAAGCTAAAGGGGTACAAGCAGAAAGTCAAAATCAGTTGCTTTACTCCCGTGCTATTGCTCCTTTTTGGGATGTTCAGGCAGGTATTGATTATGATAAAGCAAACAATAACACTAAAAACTGGGGCGTATTAGCACTCTCCGGCCTTGCTCCTTACTTTTTTGAGACACGTGCAGCCTTACTTTTTAGTGATGACGGAAACATAGGGCTACGCTTAGATTTAGAATATGAAGCACTCATTACCCAAAAACTCATACTTACACCAAAATTTGAACTTGACGCATACTCTAAAGATGATCCAAAAATGCAATATGGCTCTGGAATTTCCAACATAACTCTAGGTGCACGACTTAGATATGAAATAAAAAGAGAATTTGCACCCTATATCGGCGTAGAGTGGAGTAAAAATTATGGTAAAACAGATACATACAATCCTTTCAATGAAACATATATAACAACTGGAATTAGGATGTGGTTTTAGTGTAGTACCTCACAAACTCTCCACAAACTTTCACTATACTTTTACAAACAAGAAAAAAGGATAGATTATGATTTACAAAACACATACAAATACTCCTCTTGAAACAGTAAAAGCACAACTAGAAGATAAAGCAAAAATATTGGGATTTGGTGTTTTAGGGTCTTATGATTTTCAAAAGATACTTAAAAGTAAAGGTTTTGAACTTAATACACAAATTACCGTGTATGAGATTTGCAACCCTCCTGCTGCCAATATGGCACTGAATGCAATTGCTGACATTTCTGTTTATCTTCCATGCAGAATCTCGATTTATGAACAAAATGGAGTAACAGTTTTAGCAACAATCGGTATGGAAGATATATTAGATGCCGTAGATGTAGATGATGAATTTAAACAACATATGAGCGAGATTTTCAATAATCTACGCGCTCTTATGAATGCTCTTTAAAGGAAATTATGATGAATGATTATGGAATGCACAGTTGGGGATTTGGTATGGGATTTGGCTGGATTATACCGCTGCTTTTTATTTTTGCTCTTTTTTATTTTATTAATAGTAACAAAGATAAAGAATCGGCAGAAGATATTTTAGACAGAAAGTATGCAAACGGCGAAATAGACGAGGAAGAGTATAAACAAAAAAAAGAAAATTTAAAACACTAAAGTGGGAGATTTATTATGAAAACCGAAGAAGAAAATATTTATTGTATAGATGATTCTTGTGAACTTGGAGATACTTTTTATACCTGTCCAATGCACCCGGAAATTCATCAAAACCATCCTGGAAATTGCCCAAAATGTGGTATGAGACTCGAAAAAGAGGTCGAAGCACTTCCAACAGTTACAACACAATATACCTGCCCTATGCATCCAGAAATCATTCGAGATGAACCGGGAGACTGTCCGAAATGTGGTATGCATTTAGAGCCGATTACAGTTCAAGCAGAAGAGAAGAATGAAGAGCTTGATGATATGAGCCGTCGTTTTTGGGTCAGTACAGTTTTATCCATTCCTCTTTTTACATTAGCCATGGTAAATGATATAACACCACAGTATATTCCATCATTTCTTTCAGCTCAAATGATACAATGGATACAGTTTTTCCTTGCATCTCCCGTCGTCCTTTGGGGAGGCTGGCCTTTTTATGTCAAAGGCTATCAATCTATAAAAACGTGGAATTTAAATATGTTCACTCTTATTTCAATGGGTGTAAGTGCTGCTTATATTTATAGTATCGTCGCACTTTTATTACCTGAAATTTTTCCACAGCTTATGCAGACAAAAGATGGTATAGTCCATGTTTATTTTGAAGCAGCTGCTGTTATTACGGCTCTGGTTCTCTTAGGACAAGTACTTGAACTTCGAGCAAGGAGCAAAACAAATACAGCGATAAAAACATTACTTAACCTTGCACCTAAACAAGCACATAGAATTATAGATGCAGAAGGTAACGAAGAAGATGTAAATCTTGAACTCATTCACACAGATGATAAACTCAGAGTAAAACCAGGAGAAAAAATCCCTGTTGACGGTGTTGTAGTGGAAGGACAAAGCAACATTGATGAATCTATGATAACAGGTGAACCAGTTTTAGTTCAAAAAACAGAAGGTGATGCCCTCATTGGTGCAACCATAAATAAAAATTCAACACTAATTATGCGAGCGACAAAAGTAGGAAGTGATACAATGCTTGCACAAATTGTACAAATGGTAGCACAGGCTCAACGCTCTCGTGCACCTATTCAGCAGTTAGCAGATACTGTTTCTAGTTACTTTGTTCCAGCCGTTGTACTCTCAGCAATACTTGCTTTTATTGGCTGGTGGTTTTTTGGACCAGCACCACAACTTGCTTATGCCATTGTTGCCGCAGTTTCTGTTCTTATTATTGCTTGCCCTTGTGCTTTAGGTTTGGCAACACCAATTTCAATTATGGTAGGAACTGGGCGTGCGGCACTTTCAGGAATTCTTATAAAAGATGCAAAAACACTTGAACGTATGGAAAAAATAGATACTCTTGTCGTCGATAAAACAGGAACCCTGACACTTGGAAAACCAAAAGTTACAGATTTCCTTGTCAGCGAAGGCTTTGACACTGATAAACTTATACAATATGCTGCTTCAATTGAGAGAGCCAGTGAACATCCACTTGCACAATCTGTTATAGAATATGCAAAAGCATCAAATATTTCACTTCTACATGTAGAAAATTTTGAAGCCATTCCAGGCAAAGGTGTTATTGCAAATATAGACAATAAAACCATTCTTTTAGGGAGTGAGCCTTTCTTGCAAGAACAAGACATTTCTATAAATGATATAAAAGTAACAGCAGATGCCATGAGAAATGATGCAAAAGGTATTATTTTTATGGCTATTGACAATAAATATTGTGCAATTATTGCTATTGAAGATCCAATCAAAGAAACTTCTGTCGAAGCTGTGCAGACACTCAGCGAGGAAGGCATAACAGTAGTTATGCTTAGTGGAGATAATAAATTTACAGCAAATGCTGTTGCAAAAAAACTTGGTATTTCTAAAGTTTATGCCAATGTCCTTCCCGATGGGAAAGCCGATGTTATAAAAGAGTTGCAAAAACAAGGAGCACTCGTAGCAATGGCAGGGGATGGAATTAACGATGCACCCGCACTAGCACAGGCAGATGTCGGTATAGCTATGGGGACAGGAACAGATGTAGCTATTGAGAGTGCTGGTGTTACATTAATAAAAGGAGACTTACTCGGTATTGTAAAAGTACTCAAACTCTCTCGTGCCACTATGAAAAATATTAGACAAAATCTCTTTTTTGCATTTATTTATAACAGTGCAGGTATCCCAGTAGCCGCGGGAGTTCTTTACCCAGTCTTTGGAATTGTACTCTCACCGATTATTGCCGCAGCAGCTATGAGTTTTTCTTCCGTATCTGTTATAACAAACGCTCTGCGTTTAAAAAATACAAAACTCTAAAAGGAATGCTGTGAAAAATATATATGTTATAACATCTTCGTTATTGTTAGTTTTGTTTGTTAGTGCTTGTAGTGATGAAAAGAAAGTCTCTAAATCTTCTGCACCAGGTATGAAATGCGGTGCAGGAAAGTGTGGAGCAAATATGTTTGATGGGAATGCTGCTTTAGCAAAAAAGAAAAAAAATATACTTTTGCAAATGCGAAAAAATGACCCAAGAATAGATTGTGTTAAAAAGGCAAGAACAACAAAAGCAACCTACGATTGTGTACGAGACCCAAAAACAAATATAATGACACTCAAATGCGGAAATGGCAAATGTGGTACAGCCATGAAAGAGCCAAAACCAGTTATGAAATGTGGAACAGGTAAGTGTGGTTCTTCTATGAAATAGTCCTTAATCAAGGACTATTTTTTCTTTAAAACCGACAATGTGGGCATCAAGCCCCAACTTCTTCTTGAGCACTTTTTTAAAAACTTTTTGTGATTCATACTCTCCATGAACCAAAAAGACTTTTTTGAGTTTTTTTATCTTAGATATCCACTCTAAAATTCCATCTTGGTCAGCATGTGCTGAAAAACCATTTATGGTATGAATGGAAGATTTAACAATAATGTCTTCTCCAAAAATATTTATCCATTTTGTTCCTTCGACTATTTCACGACCCAATGTTCCTTGTGCCTGAAAACCAACAAATACAACGGCATTTCGTTTATCCCAGATTCTATGCTTAAAATGGTGTGTAATTCGTCCACCGTTACACATACCGCTTCCTGCAATGATAATTGCACGGCTTTTAATATCATTAATACCTTTAGACGCTTCTGGTGTTTCTGTATAAATCAACGAATCAAAATTAAAAACTGTTCCATCTTCTTTTACGTTCTTTTGACATTTATTTGTAAGTTCTTGTGCATAACTTCTATAAACGGCTGTTGCTTTTGTTGCCATAGGAGAGTCTAAAAATACTTTACATTTTGGGAGTTCACCGCTTGCATGCATTTCACGCAAAAGACACAAGAGTTCCTGCGTTCGCTCAACCGCAAAAGAAGGAATAAGCACATTCCCCTTGTTTTCTAATGTTTTTATAACTACTTTTTTAAATTCCTTAATGGTTAAATCAATTGATTGATGTTCTCTATTTCCATAAGTTGTTTCAACATACAAAGCCTGTGAAGCATCACATTTATCAAGATTTGGCATAACAAGACCATTATTATTACCAATATCCCCAGAAAATACTATAGTATGAGAATCTCCCTTCTCCATATAAGAGAGTTCTATAAAAGCAGAACCCAGTATATGCCCGGCATTTCGATATATAAAACTGATTCCCTCACATATGTCATAATACTTATCATACTCCGGATTTACCCATTCAATACCCTGAAATGTTTTATCTACATCCAAAGGTTCGTACAGAGGTTTTGAAAGTTTTGTTTCTCGCCCTTTACGTAATGCTTTTCTATAACGTGTTTGGAAATCTTCACTCATTATCTTAGCACTGTCCATCAAAATTATTTGTGCCAAATCCATTGTGGCTGCAGTAGCATAAATTTTTCCTTTGAATCCTTCTTTTACAAGCTTGGGAATACGACCAACATGATCGAGATGCGCATGAGTCACTAAAAGGTAGTCTATACTTGCAGGTTCAAAATAAAATGCTTCTTCATTTTTATTTTCATCTTCTCCTTGAAACATACCGCAATCTATCATTATTTTTACACCGTCGACTTTAAACACATGACACGAACCAGTAACTTCCTTTGTTGCACCATAAGACTTTACACTTGCCATTTTAACCCCTTTAGTTTCATCAATTTAAAACATTATACGCCTATTTTCATTAATTTGAAAGAAAAGTTATTTATCTACTTTAGGAATAAATTCCAATACAGTTGCATTAATACAAAATCTTTTCCGACCATCAGGCAGAGGAAAAACATGTCCCAAATGAATACCACTTTTTTTTGCAATAATTTCAATCCTATGCATGCCGTAACTGTTGTCTTCTCTTTGTATAGTACTGCCATCAACTGCTTTATAAAAGCTCAGCCATCCCGTACCAGAATGAAATCTATCTCGAGTATCAAATAAAACTTCTCCGCTCAATTTATCGACAAACACTCCATCTGGCGTATTTTTAAAGATATCATACTGTTTGCAAAAACGGTTATCTGTTCCTTGATTAAATGCTACTCTGTAGGCTTCTGAGCCTTTGCCAAGTTTAAAATTGCCCACTGCTTTATAAAATTCTTTTTCATTCATAAATCCAATATGACTTGAAACTTCCTTCCCATCCTGCATAAAAAGTATCGTGGGAGTAGCATATAATTTTGTTTTGATGTCAAATCCACGTAAATTACTCGCCAAAACTATTCGCATCGGCAGTTTTCCTTTATATTTCTTAGCTACTTGTGCATCAAATTTTTCACAATAAGGGCAAAAATTGGGACTTTTTATAACTAAAATTTCTTTGCCTCCAAGCGGTGTGACAACAATTTGCTTAGTTTTCTCTTTTGTAAACTTTACCCCGGTTGCATGGTTGGGGCAGTAACCATTTGGATTTTTCTGCAAATAATCTTGATGGTACGATTCCGCCATATAGAAATGTTTCAATGGTTTTATCTCTGTTGTTATAGCGCCATAACCATTTTTTGTAAGTAGCTTTTGATACTCTTTTTCTGTTATATAAGCAATTTTTTCTTGTTTAGGTGTTGTGTAGAAGATGGCACTTCTGTAATTATTGCCTATATCATTCCCCTGACCGTTGAGCTGTGTAGGATTATGCAGCTCCCAAAAAGATTGAATAAGTGTTTTTGCATCTGTTTTAGAATTATCATAAACAACTTTCACAGACTCAGTATAGTTAACTATTCTCTTACCATCTTTTGTATAGCGGTTTTGTAATACCTTTTCATAAGTCGGATTAGCATAATTACCTCCAGCATAGCCTGACTCAGCACTGACAACACCCTTCATATGTTCAAAATGCTTTTCAACACCCCAAAAACAGCCTGCTGCAAATACAATTGAAACTATCATCATTTTTCCTTTACACTAATTGTGCCTTAATAACATCTGCAATACGAAATGAGTTCGCATAAATCGTCCATGTATAAGGAACGCTTCCACCTGTTGGCATAAATGAAGCATCTGAAACATAAAGATTGTCCAAATCATGGGCTTTACAGTTTTTATCAAGAACTGATTTTGTGGCATCAGTGCCAAATCTACATCCACCGGCCACAAGGTTTGGAGGCGGTGCGGCAGAAATATCATAAGATATCTCTTCACAACCGAGTTTTTCTAATACTTTAACACTTTTTTTTGCCAAATACTCTCCGACTTCCAAATCATGCGGATGTCCGTAGAGATTAATGACACCCACGGGTACACCATACTTATCTTTGACTTTTTCATCCACACCGACAAAACATTTATCTGTAGGCAGCCAGTCGTTAAATACTTCAAAGGTAAGCATCCTTGATGTTGTCAACCGTTTATGCAGTTTGTCTTTGAGTGCATCACCCCATAAAAGATTTCCATTTTCATCATACACTTCTCGCATCACACGTGAAATAAGATTTTGATGCTCGAACAAAAAGTCTACTGTTCCACCTTTGTATTTTTTACCCTTATCTTTATAATCATACCATTCCTGCAAAGAACGGTTAAAAAAGACACCGACTTGCATCAGTTCTTCTTGCTGTTTCTGCGTTAACTTTTCAAAAACAAAACGGCCACTTCCAGTACCTCCAGCAGAAAATATCAAATTTTTTCCCAGTTCTCCACTTGAATTTGCAAGCCCATTTGGAAAATATTTGTTTTTAGAGTTTAATAGCAGTCTTGAACTCTCAATAGCTTGAGCTGAGAGCACAAAAATCTTTGCCTGCACAGAGTGCCTAATGCCATGACTTGTGTAGTAGTATGCCCGTGTGACTTTTTTATCGTTACTTTCAAGTTTATATACAAAAGCATCCGTAATAATTTTTGCATTACATTTTTGAAGCAAAGCAGCACGTCCGCTTCCCTTTGCCCCACTTGCACAACCATAACTTCCACAAAAATTAGAATAATAACAGCCATTACGTCCAAGTCCATTTTGCGATAATATTGCACGAGGAGTGGGAATAAATTCATAATTCAATTCTTTACAGGCCACATCAAACCATTTTGTTGCACCGTTTGTCTGTAGTTCAGGATAAGGAAAGTCAGCACTTGAACGCGGTTCTTGTTGCTTATGCTTTACAATTTTACCACTCACACCAACAACTTTTTCAACCTTGTCATAATAAGGTTCTAAATCTTCATAGCTAATGGGCCAATCTACAACATTAGCCCCTTTTATTTCACCATAAACACTTTTAAGCTTAAAATCATTCGGTTTAAGTCTGTGAAAATATCCACTCATAAGATTTGAAGAACCACCTACAAGCGAACCATTCCAAAAATTCCAACCTGATTTTTCACCGTCATAACGAGTAAATGTACCATCTGCTTTATACTCGTTAATAATATGTTTTTGTTCATTCAAAGGCGGGGTAAACATATCTCGTCGTGTAACCCCTATCTCATCTTTATTAAAATCACTTTCGGTATAATTTTCACCTTTTTCCAAAACAACAACATTAAATCCTGCATTTGCAAGCTCGTACGCTATAGGTGAGCCGCCGGCTCCACTGCCGATTATACATACATCATACATTATAAAAAAGCCTTTTTAGGACGAGGTTGTCCACCTTGAAAATTCAACCATTTCCATCCTGCCTCATGATTATTTCCACCATATACAGGGTCACCAAGCATTGCTTCAAACATATAATTCATAACATCATATACAAAACTATCCCCCCACTCTATCTGCGTAACATACTCAAGTACTTTTTGTCTCTGCGGTGAAGAGAGTTTTGTATATGTTCTTTTATACATCTTCAGAGCCTCTTCATTCAACCATTTTACACCATTTTTTAAAAAAGTCTTATCCTTCTCACTTATGCGAGGATGACTAAAAACAATGTACATGTAAGAATTTGTTGTAATACCCAAGTGCCGTGCCTCTGGAAATAAATCTTTATGCATCACACTTATTGTATCTATCGGAGTTGTAATACCAAACAGACTACACCCATCCATCAAAAAAACAGCACTTGACAAAAAGCCGGCTTTTAAAAAAGTTCTCCGAGAACGTAAATTCACTATCATACCAACATCACCTAGTCTTTAAAAAGTTTATCAAAAAATGATTCTTCTTTTTTACTTTCATCCACAATTTTACGCTCATCCACAAAATCAGGATCACCTTTTTCAAGCATACTTTTTGAAGGTTTTTTTATATGTTTTTTAGGCTTTTTTTCTTTTATAAAACCATTATTTGTTGTGCGAGCCGCACCATGAGGGATACACATAACATCCTCCTTTTCTTCTAATACAATTATTATACTCAAAATCTGTGCAACAATTGTGTAATAAAATCAAAATCATTGAGGAGCATAACTGCCTATTCCTGGCCAAAAGCTACAAAAATCAAATAATTTTCATGATATGCTATAATACAAATAAGAGAGAAGCGTGTATGTTAGCTATAAAATAATCAAAATAAAGTATGTCAATTTGTGATACGGTTAAGTTTAACAAATCATTTTTGATAAAATCAAATAAAAAGTTAGTTTAAAATGAAAAACATTAAATTTATGGATTTTTGTGCTGGAATTGGTGGTGGTAGAATTGGGCTAGAAAACTTAGGTATGGCATGCCTTGGTTTTAGTGAAATCGACAAAGATGCAGAGGTAACATATAAACATTTTTTTGGTGAAAACGAAAAAAACTATGGTGATTTAATGAAAATAAATCCTAATTATTTACCAGATTTTGATTTTATGATTGGTGGTTTTCCTTGTCAAACATTTTCTATTATTGGCACGAGGTGTGGACTAGAAGATGAGGCACGAGGACAAGTTATTTATGGCTTGGTAAAAATATTAAAAGCTAAAAATGTAAAATACTTTATTTTAGAGAATGTAAAAGGTTTAATCAATCATGATAAAGGTAAAACATTAAAAACTGTTTTAGAATTATTAGATAATGCAGGGTATACAGTATATCATAAACTCTTAAATAGCTTAAATTTTGGTGTGCCTCAAATGAGAGAACGAATCTATTTTGTTGGAGTACAAAAAAATTTAATTGATGATAATTTTAAATATGAATTTCCCAAAGAATATAGTGGAGAAAATAAATCTTTGCAAGATTGTTTAATTGATGATGAAGAATTAACTTTTGATGAGAGACTATCATCATATCAAACTTTTTTAAAATATTTAGACAATAAGTATAATAAAAATAAATACAAAATAAATGACCTTTTATCAAAAGAATATACCGTCATAGATACAAGACAATCTGATTTAAGAATTTATTATGAAAAAACTCCCACGTTAAGAAGAGGACGACATGGACTATTATATGTTAAAAATGGTAAATTTAAAAAATTGTCTGGATATGAAGCTTTATTATTGCAAAACTTTCCAAAAAAATATGCTAATAAAGTAAAAGGTAAAATATCAAATTCTAAACTTTTACAACAATCAGGTAATGCAATGACATCGACTGTAATAGAAGAGATTAGTAGAAATTTGATGAAATCAGTAGGAGCAATACAATGACAGAAAAAGAAATATTAATAAATAGAGGTTCAACAACTGCTAAAAATGGTTTTAAAAATGAAGATTTTACAGTAGCGGAATTTAATAATTGGGAAAATAGCGAGCTTGCAGGGCTTTGGCTAAAAGCCATGGATTATGATTTAACAGATATTGAAAGTGTACAAGCTACAAAAGTTAAAGGCTCATTTAAGGCTGATATACAAGTAGAAATAAAAATTGAGATAAAATTAAAAAGTTTAACTGATATTCAGAACCTGCAAGTAAAACTTGTATCAAATCCAAAAGGATTTAATCAAATTGATAAAAGATGGTTAAAAAGTTATAATGAACTTTGGAATATTCCAAGTGATGTGTATGAACTATTGCAATATTTTACAGGAGAGAAAAAACCTAAAATTGTTACTTCAAGAGATGAAAGAAGAATGTTTGCTGATGAATTTTTAGAAGATGAACAACAACTATTATTAAAATTTTTCAATGACAATAAAATATTAATTGTAAATGATATTTTAAAAGGTAGAGGTAAATTTTCTGCTGAATGGATGTTAGTAATTCTAAAATTAAAAGATACAAACACTATTAATTGGGCATTAGAGCCAATAAATAAAGTCTTAAATCATTTTGGAAATGGAGAAATTAATATAACACCTAGAGGTAGTTTTAAAATTGGAAATATTACCATACAAAGAAAAGGTGGAGACAACGGAAGAGAAACAGCAAATATGTTGCAATTTAAAATTAATCCAGCAGAGTTAATAGATAAACATAGGAAAGAAATAAAATTAAAAAAGACGAATACATAATTCTCTCTTTTGTGATATACTTCAAGCATAAAGACATAGGATTGTGATAATGTTCAAACAAACATGTAATATGACGAATAAAGAATCATATATTCGTGCAACTCTTGCTGCTTTATTAATGTTATATGCTTTTTTAAGCCACTCCTTTTTTTTAGGAATTGTTGCTGGTGTCATTTTTTACACTGCCTATACAAAATTTTGTTTTATCTACCATTTTTTTAAGATTAATAATAAATTCGGCATAAAAAACTACTACACTTCTCTTCTCCCAAAATACAGGAAGAGTCCTGTTTTTATATTTGATAAAAATGGAAAAATTGTTTTTGCAAATAAATCTTCTCGAAGTAAGCTATCTGAAATAAATAATTTTTCAGATTTAGATATACATAATATAGATGAATTGATACAAAACAATATTACTGATACCACATCCTATCGATCTAATGATACAATCTACCAAGTTGAACTGACAGGAGTCAAAAGCGAGAAACTCTTACTTGCCCATTTTAATAATGTAACAAAATTAGTCAAACTTAATATAGAGATTGAAGAGACGCAAAAAGAAATCATCTATGCCATGGGCGAGATTGGAGAAACACGTTCAAAAGAGACAGGCAATCATGTAAAAAGAGTTGCCCTTTACTCGAAAGAGCTTGCTCTTTTATACGGATTAGAACAAAACGAGGCCGAACTTATTCATATGGCAAGTCCTATGCACGATATAGGAAAAGTCGGTATTGCTGATGCGATTTTAAATGCTCCTAGAAAATTAACAAAAGAAGAGTTTGAAGTGATGAAAACACATGCTCAACTTGGGTATGATATGTTAAAACACTCAAAAAAACCCATTTTACAGGCAGCGGCTATTGTGGCGGGAGAACATCATGAAAAGTGGGATGGTTCTGGTTATCCACAAGGTCTTAAAGGCGAATCAATTCATATTTACGGTCGTATTACCGCCATTGCAGATGTATTTGACGCACTTGGAAGCGAAAGAGTTTATAAAAAAGCATGGGAATTGGAAAAAATCCTCGAACTTTTTAAAGAGCAGAGTGGCAAACATTTTGATCCAACACTTGTAGAACTTTTTTTAGATAATCTCTCTATTTTTACAGATATAAGAGATCGTTTTCAAGACACATAAACAAAACTCATTTTAAATTATTTTATTGCTTGTCTCTTTTTTTATTTTTGATGAAATATTTTGAATTGACTCCGTAATACTGCCTGCATCCACAGCAATTTCTAAATTGATACTATTAAACTTCCCTATATCAACAACAAGTTCATCAATCTGCCTAATCTCTTTTGTTTGCCGTGTAATATCATCTCCAATATCCACAATGGATTGTGCTAAAGTCCCTACATTTACATTAATATCAGAGAGACTTTTTTGTGTTTTTTCTGCAAGTTTTCGTACCTCGTCAGCTACAACAGCGAAGCCTCTTCCATGTTCTCCTGCACGTGCTGCTTCAATTGCTGCATTAAGTGCCAATAAATTAGTTTGTTCGGCAATTTCTGAAATAATTTGTACGACTGATTTGATATCTTCTGATTGTGATGCCATTTGCATTGATTGTTCTGATGTATTTTCCAAACTTGCACTGATATTTGCTATTGCTTGTGGTACAGCTTCTAAAGAGCGGGATTGTTCTTCTACTGTTTGTGTTAATTTTGATGTAAAAGTTGTAAGTTCTATAGAATTATTTGCTAGAAAATCAGCATCATTTATATTTTGAGAAATCATAGATACTATAACATCTGCCATTTCATTTATACCTTTTTCCATATCTGCATGAGCAGGATAAATCCTTTGAGAAAAATCATATCTACTAAAACTATGTAAGACATCTCTTAACTTATTAATATCAGAGCCTACATTGGTAGAAATCACATCCAACATATTGTTAAATACATTTTTTAACTCTTGCAAAGACGTATCAGTTGTATTTTTCGTAATTCTCTTATCAAACAAACCATTTTTTGCCTCTTGTACAACATTTTTAATCTCTTCAAGCAACAATTTATTTTCTTCTAGCATATCTTCTGTTTTTGCAATATTCTCATTCACTAAAAATGCCATTTGACCTATTTCATCTTCACTTTCAACGTTTATTAATTCTGCTTTTACACGTTCTTTATTGATATATTTAAAAAAGTTTAAAAGACCTGTTTTAAAACTATTTATAGAGGTAGTAATTTCTTTAGAAATAACAAAAACAAATATAATGCTTAGGATGGTAATAATTACTAATAAGCTAATACTAGATAAAAAAACACTTTTCTCTACACTTATCGCATGTTGGAAAAAGGTCTCTGCCTTGTTGTCTGCAAAACTAACAAGATAAGACATCTTTGTGTTCATAAGTTGAACATATTTAGCCCCTTTATTACGAGTAATATCCGCAGCTTTTTCTTTTTCACCTCTGCTGAGTGAAGCAATTACCTCATCTCGTATCGGTTTCCATTTAATAAAAATTTGTTTTGCTTCTTCAAGTTTATTTGTATCACCCAAAAATCTTTCTTCTAAAATATGAAAAGATTTTAAAGTCTTCTCTTGGGCTCTTTGTATCGCTTCTTGTGCCTCTTTTATTTGTGTATTGTTATTTGCCAAAACAATATCTTTCATCCAACGCTGTATAAGCACAATCTCATAATTAATATCTCGAACTGCATTACTAACCGCTAAAGGATGTTTATATAACTGCTCCGTTAAAGATGATAAAGTTTTCATTTGACTTAAAGAATAAACGTTTAAACCGATAAACATAACAACTAAAATTGTAAAACCGATACCGATTTTTTTACCCAAATTTATATTTTTAAATGCTTTCATTTTTTAATAGCCTTTGAATTTCTTGTGGAATGTCATCGCGAATAACACTCTCAACGCTTATGGATTTCCCTTCATTATCGACAGTTACAAAAGTAAATACCGCATTTGTAACTTCATACTCTTCATGAGATTCCTTACAACGAACCATCATGCTCACCTCAATTTGTATGGAAGTGTTCCCGATTTTTACTACTTCAGTATAAACGGTAAAAATATCGCCATTTTTGACAGGTTTTAAAAAATGTAAATCCGTCACAGAAACGGTTACTGCAGTAGAGGTGACAATATCTTCAACAGCAATAGAAGCTGCTTTATCCATTTTTGCCATAATCCAGCCACCAAAAACAGTTCCTGCATGATTTAAATCTGTAGGGTATGTTCTTCCTCTAAGTGCAATTTGTTTCATGTATATTTCCTAATCTACTACAGATGCTTCAAAATAATGTTCAACATTCATATATGTTTTACCGGTAGTATCTTTAAACATAAGATGGCTTTTGTTAATTTTAGCTATATGATTGACTCCCATAATCGCAAGTAAATTTCGCATACCAAAAAGTAATTGTCCATGATATGAAGCAACATTTCTAGCTTTTTTCTCTATTAAAAAGGAGGCTCTTTTTTTCTTGTCTTGCGTTGCTAAACCTACTGGGCAAGCACGTCCATGTGCTCCAGCACATTCACGTGCACGTATACAACCTGCACTCATCATAAATGCCCTTGCAATACCTACATAATCTGCGCCCAAACCAAAAAGAACGATGGCATCATCAGGTGTCAATACTTTTTCACTTGCAATGAGTTTAATTTGTTCTCTTACTCCGACAGCTTTGAGTGCTTTATCTACAATATAAAGTGCTTTTGATAGTGTCATTCCAACTGTCATCATCATTTCCAACGGTGCAGCACCACTTCCACCATCACCACCATCTATGGTAATAAAATCAGGGTACGCTTCAGAGCCTGCATCTAAACGTTCTTTGATGAGCTGTGCATATTCATCAAATGCTTCTTGAGATGAAATAACTATTTTTACACCGACCGGTTTTTGTGAAAGTTTTTTTAACCTTCCCATAAAGTCAAATAACTCTTCTAAATTATGTGCAAAAGGAAATTGATTCGGACTAAATAAATTTTTATGTGCTTCCACACCACGATAATAGGCAATTTCCTCACTGACCTTAGAAGCAAGTAACTTTCCACCTGTTTGTTTCGCACCTTGTGCCATTTTTATTTCTGTCATTTTGCAAAAACGCATAGTTTTTTCATAACGCTCTTCACAAAAATTTCCATCTTTATCTCGTACCCCATATAAACCACTCCCCATTTGAAAAATGATGTCAGGCATATCATCGGGTACATGAGAAGGAAATGTAGATAATGGAGCATCCCAGTTGACTCTATAAAAAACCAACTCACATTTATCAAATAAATAGCTGTCAGGAGCAGCAGTTGTCACAACCATATGTTTATATACTTTTTGTGCTACAGCTCCATTAAGAAAAATCTTTACCAGTTTATAAATACTTTTTGCAAAAAAAGTTCCCTCTTGTATTTCAAAAAATTTGCACTCTCTTGTATATTTATGTGTATAAAAAAAGTTTGAAGTAAGACTACCTTCTCCAGTATTTATAGGAAATTTTCCAATGTATGCCCCTTTGGTAAAGGCACGGGTTCCTTCGGGAGAGATAGCTCCATCACTCATAGCACTTCGTCCCAATACCGACCTTGTGGTAAATGGGTTGGCAGATTTTTCTCCAAAAGTAACACTAAAATCATCACTTACATCTTCAGTATTTAAAACACAATTAGCATTTTTTATGGAAATTCTTGCATTTTTTTGTGGTTGTCCCGGAGAAAAAGAGGCATAAGCAATTTTTCGTTGGGCCGAATCATACACCCATCTTACTTTATCAAAAGATTCATAAAATTTTTCATCACCAAAGTATTGACGCATGGGGTCCCGAAGTGCGTAAAAAAAATACCTCATTCTGCCAATAAGCGGATAATTAATTAAAAGTTGATTTTCTCTTTGAATATATTTATCATAGATAAACACAATAATAGCCATAAGTACAAAAACTGCAACTATTGCTTTAAACAGAAATACTAGAATAGGAAAATGTAATTCTCCTAATTCATGTGTAAAAAGAGCTAGTGCTTCCATAACTTAATTTTTCTCACCAAAAATAAGTCTATCTAATGAAAACTTCCCTGCACCATGTGAGAAGAATACTAATAAAAATGCCATATAATAGAGTGGAATTTCAAATCCATTATCACCTGCAGAAAAGCCATTATGTAAATGTACTGTAACAATGGCCACTATCATAATGACTGTTAAAGGTATAGAAATCAATCTCGTAAACAAACCTAAAACAAGAAAAACTACACCAGTAATTTCCGTAGTTGCAGCCATATAAGCATTGAGCGTAGGAAAAGGAATCCCCATAGAACCAAACCACTCGGCAACCGACTTCATATCATTCCACTTCATCATTGCCGGTTCATAAAAACCGTATGCCACTAGTAATCTTGCAAAGAGCAGACTTAACGACTTTGCATACTCGCTCAAACGTGAAAATTCAAGATAAACGTTTTTAATACCCATAATAAACTCCTTAAGTTTCATAAAAGTATTGTATCTCTATTTTGTGTAGCAAGTGTGTAATAAGTGCCTGACCATAATAAATATCATAATTCAATGAAGAAAGAAAACATAAGATACAAGGCGAAAATTCGCAGGAGCTACTAGTAGCTTCAAGGATTTTCAACGAAGTAGATTGTGTTTTCTTTCTTCACCCAAAGGGCAACACTTAAAAGGCTTATCTTCTTCGTTAAACTTAGGCTAACGATACTAGTATCGCCAACCAAAGTTTGCCTTGAATCTAAACCTTTTAAGTATTGTTGAATATGACATTTATTATGGTCAGGCACTTATATGCTTATGCTATACTTCAGAAAAAAAAGAGTCATAATGAAGAAAATATTTTTACTGTCCTTGTTAGTAAATTCTCTCTTTGCATCAAAAGTTTCATTTGAAGTTTTAGGCTCAGGCGGTCCAGAAATAGATGGTAGAGCAAGCACTTCATATATTTTGTGGATAGATAATAAAGCAAGGCTGATTGTAGATATGGGAAGTGGTTCTATGCTACGATTTGAGCAAAGCAAGGCAAAACTCGAAGATCTCGAAGCAGTAGTACTTACACACTTGCACATAGATCACAGCGTAGATTTACCTGCCTTTGTAAAAGCTGGGTATTTTTCCAAGCGAAGGAAAAGTTTAGATATTATTGCACCAGATGGTAATGAATTTTTTCCATCTTGCAGCGAATTTTTAAATGATTTATTTGGCAAGAATGGTGCATACAGATATATGCAGGATGTTTTAACAAAAGAGAGTGACTCATTTGAAATCATACCTGTTAACATTAAAAAAGAGACAAAAAGAGAGTACAAAGATTTTAGCTTATCTTTTATACGAGTCCATCATGGAATTGTTCCGGCACTTGCCGTTCTTATTTATGTGAAAAACAAGACAATTCTTATAAGTGGTGATACAAATGATGCAAATCACAACTTAGAAAAACTTGCACAAAATGTAAATCTTTTTGTAGCACATCATGCTATTGCACAAAACGCGCGCGGCTATGCCACCCATCTGCATATGAGTCCATTTATTATCGCAAAAGTTGCTAAAAAAATCAAAGCAAAAAAACTATTGCTAACGCATAGAATGAAAAGAACAATCACAAAAGAAAATGAAACATTACGAACAATAAAAACAATATATAAGGGAAAAATAATTTTTGCAGAAGATAGAATGAAAATGGAGATATAAGTGCCAAAGGCACTTAACAGAGAAGATTCTCTGTTATAGAAAAGAAAGTTTAGTTACCTCCACATTTTCCTTTTCCGCATTTCATAGATTTTTTCTTTTCTTGCTTCATTTTCTTCATTGAAGCACCACATTTCTTGCCTTCTTTCTTCATTGAAGCACCACATTTTTTGCCTTCTTTCTTCATTGAAGCACCACATTTTTTCACTGGTTCTTGCATTGAAGACCCACATTTTGCACTGAGTGAAACTGCACCTAATCCTGTAAATAACGCTGCTCCTAAAAGTAGAGCTGAAAGACTTAACTTCTTCATTGTATCATCCTTTGATAATTTAAGTTCGAACAATTGTAGCATAAAATAATTTTTTTTTATACTTCATTTGTTACATTAGAAAAATTATACATTGTAAGTGTGTAGTATTTGTGTAATGTTATTGTATAATTTTAAATATCAGACAAAAAGGGATTATTTTTGATTTCAGATAAACAAACACTCCTAGAGCAATTTAAACTTTTTTGCAAAGAACATCCAAGCAAAAATTTTGAAGATTTAGTAGAAAAATTTACAATTTTTGGTGGCGTAGGATGGGGGAATATAGATACATCAAAACCTTCTTATGCACTTATAGAACAATTTATATTGCAAGACTATAACTACATCCGTAATGATGTCAGTGACATTACAGGTGGGGCACCTCTTTATCATGCACTGCTGAGTGCTATTGCCATGGGTGATGGTAAAACACATGCAAGTTATAAACGTGCAAAACTTGAAAAAAGTGTTGGTGATAAAGCAGTTGAAGAACTCACTGAGCGGGGTATTATACGCATTGAAAAACCAAAAAAAGAGTTTACTTCATGGACAGACAATGAAAAACTTGATAACAAACTCTACTTCACAACACCCTTTTTACGTTTTTGGTTTGCTTTTGTCTCTCCCCTTTTTAAAGGCATTCGTGATGGTGATTACTCAGAAGTAAAAAAACGATGGGAAAACAGAGAAGCAGAATTTACAAATCTAATTTTTACACAGCTTTCGTATGAACTGCTTCAATTTGTATTTTCAGAGCAAGACCCAATTATAGAAATATCAAGTTACTGGGACAAAGAAGCAGAGTTTGAAATTTTTGCCAAAACACAATCAGGCAAAATCATTGTTGGCAGTACAAAGTACACAAATGCCAAAATCAAAAAAAGTGAGCTTACCCGCCTACAAGAACTTGCAAAAAAAGCAAATATAGATGCCGATATTTTTGTGATAATCTCAAAAAAGGGTTTCTCTAGCGAGCTAAAATCGCTCAAAGGAGAAAATTTAAGACTCTACACTGCTAAAAATTTCAAACTTCTTACGGAATAAATCAGCGTTTATCCCAGCCAACCATTCCCCAGGACTCCAAATCATTTTGTAATGTTTTCATTGTTTTATCCTGGTGGCAGGCATAGCAGGCATTTGTTTTTTTAGGCATACCATATTTAAGTGTTTGTGCCGGTGTTACAAAACCAAACATATGTGAACGTACAGTAAATGGAGAACCTGGAGCATGGCGTCCCACTTTTGGCATATGACATTCAACGCATAAGCTGCCTTTAGAATTTGCTTTATGATGTGTATGTGCTTCTAAACTTTTTTCATGAGGACCTATGATGGAATTAAAAGCATGGCATTTTAAACATAAAGCATTTCCTGTATTATGTTGTGCAGTCGGCTGAAGAGTATGAGGGTTATGGCAGTTTATGCAAGTAATTCCATGCTTAGCCATAGCAGAATGTACAAACTCATTTCCCTGCGTTCTATTATGCTTTCCTGCACCATTTGCATAAAATTCGCCTGTTGCATGCCCCATTTCAAAGGGTGCTACCATTTTTAGTTTTGCTAATGATTTCCCGGGTTCATACCCTATTGGGTAATCTCTTGCATCCCCATAAATAGAACTCATATTTTGATTTTTAAGACGATTGTCCCGGTTACGCATATGGCATTGTAAACAGACTTCATTTTGGCGAGACGGATCCACTAAAGAAGCTAAATAAACTGCTGATTTTGGATTTTTTACATGCTCTGAAGCTGGACCATGACAGACTTCACAGGCTATTCCAAGCTCAACTCTTTTTTGCTTAGACATAAAGCCTGTAAAATGACATCCATCACAAGTTGTTGAAGTCGGCACTTTCATATCATCATGAGGATACGCATTTTTATACCAATAATCCCATGTATCAAAATGTTGCCATTTATGAATTTGAGAATTCCATTGGTAATTTCCTACAACATAATCTTTTGTACCGTTAAAATCTTTCTCAAGCATATATCTTTGTTTAAATTTTCCGCCAATTGTATAAACAATATTTTTGAGTTTAAAATTTGCATCTTTTGGTAATTGAAGAAAATTTGCCACAATAGCAGATGGGTCCTTTTTAACATCCTGAATCATTTTAGGATGCATAGAATGAGACCATTCATTATAATTGTCTTTATGACATTTTTTACATTTGGCAGAACCGACAAAATGTGCCTCTTTTTGTGCTGCATCTTGTAAATTTACTTCAATACCAACATGATTTTTCGTCAACTGTTCATAATATGGTAAAATTTTTCCCTCTTTTTTATAAATATAATATCCACCCCCAACTAAAAAAAGTAGCATTAATACCAATAATTTTTTCATATTAGTCCTTATTAAATCATTTTAGAAATTATATCTTGTTATACTTATAAAAAATAAAAGGCAAAAAATGTCTAAAAGAGTATTGCTGTTACATGGTTGGGGAGGAAGTGATTATCCACATTGGCAAAGCTGGCTTGCAGGCGAAATCGCCAAAGATTATGGCTGTGTCAATTTTTTGAAATTTTCAAATTTTGATGAACCAAAACTTGCTGTTTGGCTGCAAGAATTACAATTTGCTCTTGATGATTTTAAGCCAGATATAGTTATTTGCCACTCTTTGGCAAATACTTTATGGTTTCACTTGTGTAATTTACATGTAATACCAGAAATTCAAAAACTCTACCTTGTGGCTCCACCAAGTCTTACATGTAAAACACAAGAACTGCATGAATTCTTTCCTGTGAAGAGACCTAAAAAGCTCTATGCTAAGAACACACTTCTTATTACATCCACGAACGATTCTTACATGAAAAAAGATGAAGCAAAACACTTAGAAGAAAGTCTACATGTAGAAGCCTACACTTTAGAAAATGCCGGTCACATAAACAGTGACAGCGGCTACGGAGAGTGGGAATGGATACTCAGTGAGCTTAAAAAAGATTTACATCTCTAAGCATAAGTATCTAAGCCTTTTGACGTCGAAACACTGGGTTTTACTTCGCTTACCATAGACTCTTTCGCCAAATCAGCCTTTTGGACTGTCTGGTTTGTAGATTTTAAAAGCGATGCCGTGTCCGCACCTGATGAAGACGACTCTTTCAATGAAGATGGGTCCGGTCGTCCTACCTGAACAGGACTAGCATAAGGTGACTGAAATATATACTGAGTGGTATTCACAATATCCTCCTCTTAGCTGTTTTTCTAAATTATAGCACAAAATATGTAAAAATTTAATGGACAAAAGTGTAAAATACATTTATGATTCAATTAACAAATATTTCAAAATCTTTTACAACACAAGAACTTTTTAAAAACCTCAACCTCAAGCTTAATTCTGGCAACCGTCTTGGACTTGTTGGACGCAATGGTAGCGGGAAATCTACACTTTTTAAAATTATTATCGGTGAAGATCATGCAGATGAAGGTGATGTCATCATTCCAAAAAATTACCGTATCGGCACGCTCAAACAGCATTTGAGTTTTAGTGAAAAAACACTTAAAGAAGAAGCAGCGCTCGCACTGAGTGAAGAGATGCAATATGATACCTACCGTGTTGAGAAAATTCTTTTTGGACTAGGATTTAGTGCAGACGATTTAGAAAAAGACCCGCTTTCATTCTCAGGTGGGTACCAAATACGTATAAATTTGGCAAAGCTTTTAGTAACAGAACCGAATCTTTTACTTCTTGATGAGCCGACAAACTATCTTGATATTGTCTCACTTCGTTGGTTAAAGTCATTTCTAAGAAATTTTAATGGAGAAGTGATTCTTATTACGCATGATAGAAATTTCATGGATGGCGTTTGTACCCATACGGCAGGCATTGTAAGAAAAAATCTCAGACTTATAGAAGGCGATACGCACAAATTTTATGCACAGCTTGCAGCGAACGATGAGCTCCACCAAAAACAAAAAATCGCTCAAGATAAAAAAGTCAAAGAGCTTGAGGAGTTCATAGCAAAAAATAAAGCACGTGCTTCTACGGCCTCACTGGCACAATCAAAGGTCAAGCAACTCCAAAAGATGGACAGACTTGAAGATTTAAACAATGATGCCTCCCTTGCGTTTAACTTTAACTATAAAGAGACTCCTGCAAAAGTCTTGCTCGATGTCAAAGATGTCAGTTTTGGCTACACACCCCAAACGCCGCTTTTTCAAAATATCTCATTTACATTAGCAAAAGGAGAAACTCTTGGTATCATAGGGAAAAACGGTAAAGGGAAATCAACACTTTTAAACACTATAGCAAGGGAGTTACAACACAACAAAGGTGAAATAAACTTCAATGCTTCTACAGAATTTGCACACTTTGGACAAACAAATATTGCCCATTTAAATCCTAACAATACCATCATGGATGAAATCTACAATGCAAATGCTAAACTCGGTGAAGCCAATGTTAGAAGCATTTGCGGAGCGATGATGTTTAGTGGAGAGAGAGCCGAGAAAAAAATATCACTGCTCTCAGGCGGTGAAAAAAGCCGTGTGATGCTTGGACAAATTATAGCCAAAGATGTAAACCTCTTACTCTTAGATGAACCAACCAACCACCTTGATATGCAAAGCATAGAGGCTCTTACAAATGCCATCAATAACTTTCAAGGCTCAACTATTGTTGTCACCCACTCCGAGGAGCTATTGCGTCGTGTATGTGATAGACTTATTATATTTGCAAAAGAGGGAGCAGAGTATTTTGACGGTACGTATGATGACTTTTTAGCAAAAATTGGCTGGGATGAGGAAGAACAAGAGACAAAACAGACAAAAGAAGCACCCAAATCAAATCATAAAGAAAATAAAAAACTACGAGCAGAACTTGTGCGAGAGCGAAATAAACTCTCCTCACCGCTCAAGAAAAAAGTACAAAATCTTGAAGAAAAAATCATAGAGACAGAAGATACTTTGATTATAAAACATGAAGAGCTTATAGAAGCTTCAAATACAGGAGATAGTGCAACGCTGATGGAACTCTCAAAAACAGTCTCAGCGATACAAAGTCAGGTGGAGACAATGTTTGAAGAGTTAGAAATCCAACAAACCCAACTTGATGAAATTATACAAGAGTATGACAAAAAAATTAAAAATCTTTAAAGCACCCAGGCGCTGAATTTTCTGTTTTTAATCTTTCCGTTTTTGAGTTTTTTATATGCTTCATCAATCAAAGCATTTTCTATTGCCACATAACTTTGCCTGTCGTACAAATCAATTTTTCCGATGCTTGTGCCTTTAAGCCCTGCATCACCCGTTAATGCACCCAAAATATCACCTGCACGGATTTTATCTTTTTTCCCACCCTCTATGACAAGTGTCACATACTGTGGTTTCATTTCAAAGCCCTGCACTTTTTTCAAGGTTGAGGCATCTAAAAAGTGATATTTTTCATCTTCTTGATATTGTTCTATTTTCTCTTCCTCATACTCGCTATAAAGAGTAATAGCGATACCTTCTGCCCCTGCTCGACCTGTTCTCCCTATTCTATGTGTATAGGTCTCTTGTGCATGAGGCAGGTCAAAATTCACAACCATACTCAACTCTTTTATATCAAGTCCGCGTGCTGCCACATCTGTTGCCACCAAAACAGGGCATGATTTATTTGCAAACTGCACGAGGACATCATTTCGCTCATATTGTTCTAAATCACCGTGAATTGCCAAAGCATCTATTTTATTTTTTACCAAAGATTCGGCAAGTTCTTTTGCTTCAAGCTTGGTATTTGTAAAAACTATGACGTTTTGCACTTTACATGTAGAAAATATTTGTATCAATGTTTCAATTTTATTATTTGTTTTATAAAACTCTTGTCGTATTTTATTTTCTACCTCTTTTTCTGTCGTCTTTACATGTAAGGCATTATTTTGAAGTTTTTTACTGATATTTAAAATCTCATCATTATAAGTGGCAGAAAAAAGTAGGGTCTGTCTCTCTTTGGGTACAAAAGAGAGTACAGATTCTATTTCTTCAATAAAGCCCATATCAAGCATTCTGTCAGCCTCATCAAAAACTAATGTTTTAAGGTTTGAAAGTTCCAGACTCTCTTTATTTAAGTGTTTTAAAACTCGCCCCGGTGTTCCTACTATAATATGTGCTTGATGGGCAAGCGAGCCGAGCTGTTTGCCAAATGATTCCCCACCTGTAAGCATCAAAATTTTAATATTATGTTGAAATCGTGCAAGACGACGCAGCTCTTTTGCCACTTGGTCAGCAAGTTCACGCGTAGGACAAAGTACCAATGACTGTACACGAAATTTTTTCACATCAAGATTATGTAAAAGTCCTATGCCAAATGCAGCCGTTTTTCCACTGCCTGTTTTTGCTTGGGCAATAATATCACGCCCTTGTAAGATGAAAGGCAAAGATTCTGCCTGAACAAGCGTCATTTCTTTATATCCGAGCGAATCAATAGTCTGGAGCATTTCTTGTGTAAGAGGAAGTTTAGAGAAGTTCATGGTATTATTTCTTTTTTAAAATTATACCCTTATTTTAAACTACTCTTGAGGATTATCAAATTCATTTGCATATTTTATAGCTTCAAGGACAATATTTTTTATACTTCCTGCTTGAAGATTATGTCTTTTTTCAAAAGCCATTATCTCATCCACATCAAACGATTCGGTCGCTCGAACGATGGCGTAAGCTTCTCCTAACTCTCCTGCATCATTTAAGATTGCATCTTTTACAGGATCAGATATATTAATACTTTGTAAAATAGCATCTATTGGCATACCAAAAAGCGTATCCATCAAAGAAAGTACACCCACCAAATAGGCTTCTCCAAGCATGTTACTTCCAATATTCGGCTGTATTTCTTTAAGTATATTTTCCATCAAAAATGTTCTATTTATTACCATCATCATTAATGGGGAGTGTTGTTGTGTTTTTGAAACAGATTTGGAATATATAAGAAGCATCAGCCATCTGCCCAAAGGAATACGACCCAAAAGAGTGAGTACATGGTGAATTGAAGATATTTTTTTCCTAAAATGAAAGGCTGCAGAATTAATAAACTGCAATAATTGTACGGCAATCTCTGGGTTTTTTTCAAATTCAGATGTAATTTCATCTATATTTACATCCTGCATTAAAAGATTATAAAGCTTTAAAACATTCATTTGAAAAGGTTCATATTGTGCATTTTCTAAAATAACAGGTTTGACAAAATAATACCCTTCATAATAATCACAACCTAACCTTTTTGCCAATTCATATGTTTGAATATCTTCTATTTTTGTAGCGATTACTTTAATATCAGCTTTCTTTAACTATAATATCAAGCTGGCAATATCCTCAGATATAAAAACATCAAAATTTATTTTTACAAAAGAAAAATATTTAAATACACCCCCAAATTTTTCTATAAACCTCGTATCTAAATCTGTATCATTAATTGCCAAGGTATAACCGTTTGTATGCAATTTCTCAATTTGATGCACCATCTGTTCACTCATAGCTGTCTCAGCAAATAACGAAAAAACAAACAACTCTTTTGGAACAGAAAAAATAATATCATTAAGCAAAAACTTTTCATCTATTTTGATAAAAGCTTTTTTTTCGCCTACTAAAGATTTTGTGCCGAATTTATTTAGAATATTACTCAAAACAAAAGCACTCGCCGTCATATTGTTTTCAAAACGACTTGTTTTATCAGCATCTCTGTAAAGAATTTCATATGCATATACAGTAAACTCTTTATCCAAAATTGGTTGTCGTGCCAAGTAAACATTATCCATCTGTTATATCCTGTACTCTTTTCATTACTCCTAAGTATATCACAAATTAAGCATGTATAAGCCTATACATAATTAAAGAAGCCGCGACACCTACATTAAAACTTTTTATACCTGCT
>JALUXS010000109.1 GCA_027013185.1 Sulfurimonas sp. | reverse complement strand
AAGGCTTATCTTCTTCGTTAAACTTAGGCTAACGATACTAGTATCGCCAACCAAAGTTTGCCTTGAATCTAAACCTTTTAAGTGTTGTTGAATATGACATTTATTATGGTCAGGCACTTATAAAAGGATACTCATGAAAAAATTTATATTGGCTTTGCTATTTGCATCTGCATCATTATGGGCACTTGAAGTGCAAAACACGACAGTAAAGTTTACTGCCTTTAAAACCTATGCAAAAATAGGTGTAAGTGGTATTTTTGAAAAAGTACATGTAAATACAAAAACAGGCAAAAATGTTATTTCTCTTTTAAAAAATGCAACAGCGAACATAGATACATCAAGTGTAAACAGTGGAAACAAAGGCAGAGACATTAAACTTGTACAGAAGTTTTTTAATATTCAAAATGTTAAAAATATTCAAGCAAAAATAGTGAATGTTTCAAAAAACAATCTTGTACTAAAATTAACTATGCATAAAAAAACTTTACAAATTCCAATGCACTATAGCGTTGTAAATAACACAATTAGTGCAAATGGGGTAATTGATTTAGCTGATTTTGCAATGCTTAAATCGGTAAAATCACTTAATAAAGCATGCTATGTCCGACATAAAGGAAAAACATGGCAAGATGTAGATATTTCTTTTACTATGCAATACAAATAAATGAATCGTAGAGATTTTTTAAGTACAGCAACTGTTGCTTCTGCAGCCATAGCGTTGAATGGCTGTAATGAAGGAAAGCATGTTGCTATAGATTACTCCAAACATCCTAAAAAGCATGATAATGAAAAGCATGTGAACTTTAATAGAAATAAAAAAACTGTTATAAAGCTTGCGACAAGCTGGCCTGCACATTTTCCTATTATGGGAACAGGCATTGAAGAGTTTGCAGCACGAATTAAAGCAATCAGTGGAGGCTCATTGGAGATAAAAATTTATCCTAAAAATGTACTTGTTCCCGCCTTGGCTGTTTTTGATGCATGTTCAAGTGGTCAGATAGATGCTTTTCATTCAGGACCTTATTACTGGAAAGGTAAAAACTCTGCTTTTTCACTTTTTAGTGGTATGCCGTTTGGTTTTACAGCCGAAGAGGTAAATTCATGGATGCTTTATGGCGGAGGGTTGGATCTGTGGAGAGAACAGTATGCAAAGTATAATCTTCACCCATTTTTAGGTGGCAATACCAATATTCAAATGGGCGGATGGTTTAGAAAACCAATCAATTCTTTGGCCGATATGCAGGGACTTAAAATGCGAATTCCCGGTCTTGGCGGGGAAATTTTTTCACGTATGGGAGTCAATACCGTTTTACTGCCTGCAGGAGAAATTTATACTTCACTTGAACGTGGTGTTATAGATGCTACTGAATGGGTCGGCCCTGCTCTTGACATTAAAATGGGATTTTACAAAGTTGCACCTTATTACTATTCCGGATGGCACGAACCAGGTTCCGTACTTGAATTAACATTTAATAAACATATATGGAGTAAACTTGCAGATGAGCATCAGGCTATGATTGAAGTTGCTTCAAGTGAAATGAATGCTAATATGGCAACAAAGTTTCATCATGACAATATATATGCTTTACAAAAACTTAAAAGTTTACATGTAACACTAGCCCAATTTCCTGATGATGTTACGCAAGCCGGTAAAAAAGCACTGCAGGGAGTTATACATGATTTAAGTTCGCAAAACAGTGATTTTGCAGAAGTTTATGCATCAATAAAAACGTATTTAAACCTTTCAAAAGAATGGAGTGACGTAAGTTTGAGATATTTTTTAAATATTCGATAATTAGGCTCTTTATTTGCTTAAAAATAGTAGTATTACGAAAATTATTTAAAGAGTTCTCCTTGCAAAAACTACTATTTTTACTATTTTTCTTTTCAAATGCAGCTTTTGCATCTTTTCAAGGTGTTTTAATAGATGCAAATACCTCAAAGCCGGTAAGCTCCGCAATTATCACTGATTCGACAAAAGTAACAAAGAGTGATGAAAACGGCTCTTTTTTTCTACAATCTACAGAAAAACTTTATCATGTAAAAGCCTATGGGTACAGACCATACAGTTTTTCTTCTGATGATAATTCAAGCATTATAAAACTCACACCCATAAAAGTAAAAGCACTCTATTTAACATTTTGGGGAGCCAGTAACAACTCCGGTACACTCAAAAAAATACTCAAGCTTATTGATAAAACAGAAGTCAATGCTATTGTTGTGGATGTAAAAAATGAGTATGGTTCTACATCATTTTGGACGGGGTTTAAACAAGCTAACAGTTATGGAGCCTATAAAAAACGCACTAATCGTGACATTAAAAAATTTATGAAAATTATGAAGAAGCGAAATATTTACACAATTGCAAGAATTGTGACATTTAAAGATGAACTACAGGCATCTCACAATAAAGATTATGCTATAAAAAGAGACAGTAACAATAGTATATGGCGCAATCATGATAATATGGCATGGGTCGATCCATTTGATAAACGTTCTCATGAATATGCAATATCTATAGCAGAAGAAGCAGCTAAAGTCGGGTATGATGAAATTAACTTTGATTATATTCGTTTTCCTGCACGAGAAGGTCTTAAACTATCAAAACAATGCAATCAGCCCAACCGTATTAAGGCTATATCAAAATTTTTGGATCAGGCAAAAAAAAGGCTAAGAAAGTATGGTGTATTTATTTCTGTAGATACTTACGGGAATATTTGCTGGGCGAAAGATGACAACGGCATTGGGCAGACTGTGTCTTCTTTAGCAGCACACGCTGATTATTTGTGTCCTATGCTTTATCCATCAGGATTTTCAAGCGGTTCTTTTTACTTTAAATATCCTTCAAAACATCCCTATGACGTTGTTTACAGAAGTATAAAAAAGATTCAGGATAGAATACCAAGCAACAGAGTAAGACCATGGTTGCAATCTTTTAAAGATTATACACATGCAAGAAAAGAGTATAAAAGAAAAGAGATTCAAGAACAGATAAAAGCAACCGAAGATATTGGTACAAATGGCTGGATGCTTTGGTCGCCTTCGAGTAAATACCACTTAAAGTATTTAAGCAAGTAAATTCATTTTCATTTCATTTGACTATAATATCATACAAATAATATTTCAAAAGGTGATTAATGTTTAAAAAAACAATTCTATTTAGTCTTCTGTCTTTACCAATTTTTGCATCTTCTGTTGTAGTAAGTGTTATTCAACCAGTTGCAAAAAAAATAAATATTACAGTAGAAGCAAATGCTGTAGTAGAATCAAAAAATAAAACCTTTATTACAGCACAAACTACAGGAATTTTACACTTTAATGTCATACAAAATGCTTTTGTTCATAAAAATCAAGTAATTGCTACAATACATAATGAAGTACGGAACAAAAAGCTTCAATTTTTAAAAAATACTTTAATGTCGCAAAATAATGCAATGAAAACAGAACAAATAAAATTTACCATTGCAAAAGAAAAATATAAAATGGGTGTTGGTGCAAAAAATAGTTATCTCAGCGAAAAAATCACTTTGGAACATATGAAAGAGAGCTACAATAGTATAAAAAATAAATATCAAACACTTTTACTCGAACAAGACAATGCAATAATTCATGCACCAACTAATGGAGTACTCACAAATTTACAGGCAAATAATACTTATATACATTACGGTACACACATAGCAACATTACTTAATAAAAACAATCTGGTAAAAATATTTATAGATGGCTTGTATGCTCAACAAATAAAAAAAGGCATGCTAATAAAACTAAGTAGCTCTTATAAAAATTGCGATGCAACCGTCATAAATATACTTCCAAAAAGTACTCATAATCTTATAGAGGTAATAGCCCAGCCAAAAGGAGAACTCCCGTTAAATTTACATGTAAATGCACAAATCATACTCCACAAGATAAATGCCCTTTTAATTCCTAAAGAAGCCATAATATTGGTTGATAATCATCCTGCTGTTTACATTGTTGACAATAAAAATATTGCTCATTTGTTTTTTATAAAAATACAAAAAGATATGTTAACGAATGCTTTTATACAGCAAACATTACCAAAAAATGCAAAAATAGTCCTGAAAAATGCCTATATGCTTCATGATAATTTAGCAGTGAGCATTCAATAATGCAAAATAAGAAAGGGTTTTATCTTTATATACTCAAAAATAAACTAGCTATTATTCTCATTATAACTCTCTTGGCCGCTATTGGGTATAAACTTGCAACGACCATGCCTAAAGGAGTTTTACCCAATATTTTTTTTCCTCGTATAGAAGTGAGCATAGACAATGGACATACTCCAATTGCACAAATGCTTTATTCTGTAACAAAACCAAGTGAAGAGGCATTAAAAACAGTACAAGATGTACAAAAAATAGTCTCTTCGACCTCAATAGGCACAACTGATATTAATATTTATTTTAATTGGAATATCAATCCTTATTTGGCATATCAACTTGTTCAAGCTCGGATGGCAGACATTAAAAACTCTATAAATCCAAATGCCACTGTAACTATCAGACAAGCAACACCAAGTATGTACCCTATTTCTATTTATGCAATAGGTTCCAATACTCTTTCTCGTGCAAAACTTACTGAAAAGCTTTACTATGAGCTCAAACCAGTTATGCTTGGCATTGATGGTGTATATGACATACATATGAAATCTCCTGTATGGAGTGAATACAAACTTATACTTGATAGCAAAAAAATAGCTGCTTATAAACTAAATATTGATGATATTATTGCACAGTTAAAAGCTCAAAACTCTATAAATTTTCTAGGACTTATCAATTCTAAACATACACAGTATATTCTTTCACTTAATCAAAAAAGAGACAATGCCAATGATTTACTTTCCCTTAACATTCATCTTGGTAATCAAAAAAGTATTCAACTCTCAGAAATTGCTCTTTTACTTGAAAAACAAAACCCTGTGAAACAGTTTTCTGCATCAAGCAAATATAAAAACAGTGTTGTCTTTGATTTGCTTCGCCAACCCAATGCCAATTCCATAGATGTGCAAAATGCTTTTAATAAAAAAGTGGCTCAGTTAAACAAAAAACTTGCAAAAGACGGCATACATATTGAAAAATATTATGATGGAACAAACTTTATTCAAAAGGCAATGAGCAGTGTTGTAGATGCTATAGCTTTAGGCTCTTTTATAGCAGTTTTTATAGTCTTTTTCTTTCTAAGAAAGTTTACACTCTCTTTGGCAGCACTTGTTATTATACCTATTGCATTTTTTATTACTATGATTGGTATGAAACTTATCGGAATTGATTTTAATATTTTTTCTTTGGGTGGAATGGTGGCAGCACTTGGCGGTCTGATAGACCAGATGCTTATTGTTATTGAAAATATAGAAAGACATTATGAAAATGGTGAGAGTAAGCAAAATGCCATTATAAAAGGGGCTAAAGAGATCTTACCTATTATGAGTATTGCTACCACGCTTTCTGTCTTGATTTTTATACCTCTTTTGCTTGTCAGTGGTATAGTAGGAGAGTTTTTTAAGCAGTTAGCAACCGTTTTGGTGATTACGTACATCGTTTCTCAAATTATGGCAATATTTTTAACACCAATCATTGCTTATTTAGCACTTCCAAAGACACATAAGAAGCATGAAGATTTTATGCAAAAATATATTAGTAAATATATTAATTTTCTACGAAGAAGTTTTCGATATTCGTGGATTTCAATTCCTATTATTATCACATCCCTTATTACCTCTGTTTATCTTTATTTACACACACCATCAACATTTTTACCAGAGTGGGATGAAGGTAATATTGTTGTTGATTTAGTATTGCCCACAAATATAACACTTCAAGAATCCAAAGATGAGTTTGCACAAATTGGAAAAATTATTAGTAACATAGATGATGTAGAGGCTTGGACTATGAGAATTGGTACAGGGCTGGGAAGGTTAAATGTCCCTATAAATAATGGGGATTTTCTTGTAACACTCAAAACAGACCATAAACATAGTAGTTTTGAGGTAATAGATGAAATAAGAAAAAGACTACAAACTCAGATACCAAATATAGTTGAGCTTGGTCTTTCTCAAGTTTTGGAAGATAGACTTGGCGATATTATGGGAGCAGATGCACCAATATCTGTGATGCTTTTTGGCTCAAATCCTGATGAAATTACTCATGAGGGTTACAAATTACAAAAAAAACTGAGAAATATAAAAGATATAGAAGAAGTGAACGTTCTTACCTCGTATGTTTCTCCTGCTATTAATATCAAAGCAAAAAGTATAGCTTTCACACGTTATGGCATCAATGAAAGTATGTTGCGTTCACAAATTCGATCACTTTACTATGGAGAAGTTGTCGCCTCTATTGCCAATGGTGAAAAACTTATAAACTTAAGAGTGTTAATGAGTCGTCCAGATATAGACCCGATAGAGTATCTTAAAAAGGAACTCAAAATCTATTCACCAACATTGAAGCAAAGAATTCCACTTCACGAATTGGCTGATATATCTTATAAAAATAAAGTCGCTGAAGTAACACACTATAACCTTTCTCCTGTATGTATCTTAGGCGTACGATTTAAAGGGAATGATATGAGTGGTGTTGTACAAAGAATACAGCATTCACTTGAGCATGCAGGTTTACCAGATAACATCACAACAGATATTAGTGGTTTTTATAAAGAACAGCAAAAATCCTTTAAAGAAATGAGTATGGTTATTTTGTTTGCTATCACCATTATTTTTATAGGCTTATTGCTTAACTTTAGCTCTTTACGCATTGCATTTAGCATACTTATGGCATTAATTTTGACAACAACAGGCGTCCTCGGTGCCCTTTTTCTTACAAATAAACCACTTGATATTATGGCATTTATGGGTATTCTTATTGTACTAAGTATTGTTATAAATAATAATATACTTATTTTTGATTTTTATCAGATAAATTTAAAGCAAAAAACCAGTACAACGGAACAGCAATTAGATGCTTTGGCTCTACGTGCAAAACCAATTCTTATGACTATGGTATCAAATGCCTTGGCCCTACTCCCTATTGCTTTAGCTATAGGTACAGGAACACAAATCATACAAGATTTAGCTATCACAATTATGGGAGGGCTGCTTTTTGCAATAGTTATTAATCTTTATATCATTCCACTTTTTTTTCATTTTATACAAAAAAAGAAGTGAAGTGAAAATTTTCAATAGGAGAAACTATGTTTGAAGGAATATTGTTGCTACTGCATCCTGCAATAGCTGTAATTACTATGTTGCTAATAGTCTGGCTGATTGTGTCAGTGAAATGTAAAAATATAAACGAGGCGAGAGTGAAAAAATTATCTCTTGTTATAGCACTTTTCATGCTTATTATTTGGGTGCTTGCTGGGTATTGGTATGTTATTTTTTATTCCACAGACAAGTCTGTTATTATACAAAGTAGTTGGAGTTTTGCACATAAATTTTTTATGGAGACAAAAGAACATATCTTTTTTGTAGTGTTGATTTTATCTCTCTATCTTCCGATAGTTGCGTTTAAAAATAATATTGCGACGAATAAAACTGCTCAAAATCTCATCGTGACACTAGGAATAATACTATTAACACTTATGCTTTACATAGATGGTGCTGGTGCAATTATTTCGCATGGAGCAGAGATAGCTTATATGCATAAGGATGGTTTAGTATGAGTGCGACATTAAATAAATTTACAGTTGGATTTGGAATTTCAGCAGCAATAACAATCTTTTTTAATACTCTTTTAATGATTATAAAAGAAGAAATACCATCAGTTCATACATTTATGGTGACTTTGAGCGGACACCACTGGACAAGTCATGGGCTTATTGATGTAGTACTTTTTTTGCTGCTAGGCTTCTTATTCTCAAAAAAAGAGATACATCAAAATATATCTACTTTACTTATAATTTCAACAATTATAAGCGTTCTTGGTATTATATTTTTTGTTTACTATAAATAAACCATTTAAAGAGTGAATCGATAGCTTTTCATTTTAATTTCATTTTCATATCATAAACTTTCTCATCAAAACAAAATGAGGTTTTATGAAAAAGTTTACTATCTCAGTTGCAATATTACTTGGAATGAGCAGTTTTGTTTATGCAAAAAGCACGACAGAATCAATAGGAGATGCTTTATCTATTGCAATTCCTACGGCTGCCTATGGTACGTCTCTTTACCTTGGTGATAAAAATGGACAAATGCAGTTTTATAAAAGTTTTGGAACCACTATGGGTGCAACTTATCTTTTAAAATACAGTGTCAGAGAAAAAAGACCTGATAGTAACAATAAAGACTCATTTCCATCTGGTCATACATCAAGTGCATTTGCTGGAGCCAGCTTTATACATAAACGCTATGGATTGAAATATGCGATACTTCCATATATAACTGCAATTTATACAGGCTACAGCAGAGTGCATGCAAATAGACATCACCCCATTGATGTTTATGCAGGAGCAGCTATAGGGATACTCTCTAGTTGGTATTTTGTGACACCCTACAAAAATTTGCAGGTTACACCGATTGTAAGTAGTGATTTTAAAGGATTGAGTCTCAATTATAAATGGTGAGAGACTCATACCCTCAAGTGAGACAAAAGTATCTATTCAAATTTCATTTTCTCCTTTTCTTGCTTTTGCCTCATTTGAGGGTATCAATATTAAATCTAGGATACAATTAAGATATGAAATTATTAATCATAGAAGATGATGAAAATATACTCTCATTTCTCAAAAGAGGGTTTGAAGAGGATGCTAATATTGTTGATAGTGCACTTGACGGTGAAGATGGTGAGTACTTGGCTTTACTCAACTCGTATGATGTTATCATAAGTGATTGGATGCTGCCGTTTAAAAGTGGTATAGAGATAGTACAGTCTTTAAGAGAAAAAAACATCACTACGCCTGTTATTATGCTTAGTGCAAAGGGTGAGATAGAAGATAAAATAACAGGTCTGCAATATGGTGCGGATGATTATCTTGCCAAACCTTTTTCCTTTGCAGAACTTACAGCTAGAGTTGAAGCATTGCATCGTAGAAACGTATCTAAAGGTCTCAACTTAATAACATTTGGCAATCTAAGCATCAATACAGACACTAAAATCGTTATGAAAGAATCCAACACAATTGAACTTACAGCTAAAGAGTATGAGCTTTTAATGTTTCTTATCAGAAATAAAAATAGCTATGTATCCAACAGTATGATTGAAGATCAACTGTGGAATAATCAAGAGTATATTAACTCCAATGTTATTCAGGTCACCATCTATCATTTGAGAAAAAAGCTTGGTAAAGAGTTGATAAAGAGCAATCGTGGATTTGGGTATAAAATTGCAGTTTAGTTCACTAAAAACTCGTGTACTTTTATGGTTTGGAACGGTTGCGTTTGTTGTTTTATCCCTTTTTGCATTGTCATTTAACTACTTTTTAAACAAAAGTATTAATAGCAACATAAAAAGTAAACTACAGATTATAGCAGAGAGATATAATGAAAATATTCAAGTCCAAAATATAGGTATAGCTCTTATTAATGATGGTAAGATTCAAAAAAAGAACAGCGTTTTTAATCTGAAAAACTATAAATATTATTTGCATCAAAAACAAAACTTTTTTATCATTCCACACAAAAAAGATGATGACTATATTGATGCACTCTACATTGCACAACAAGGAAAAAACAAAATTCTTGTTTATAGAAAAAATATTGATAATAAGATAGAAAATTTTCAAGATACTCTCCTCTGGCTTATTCCGATTTTACTTTTAGTGTTTATCTTTTTGGCAAGTAAACTGATAGATAAAATACTTTTACCGATTAATAAGTTAAGAAATGCTACCAAAAATATAACGATTACTAAATTTACACAAGAGATTAATCTGCCTAAAGAAGATGATGAGATAAGAGATTTGGTTGTCTCTTTTAATGCAATGATAAAGCGAATAAAAGATGGTGTAGAGCGTTTAGATAGGTTTAATTCTGATGTCTCGCATGAGCTAAAAACTCCTCTTACTGTTATTCAAGGGGAAATAGAAATAGTTTTACGAAAATTGCGTGAACCAAAGGAATATGAAAAATCGCTTCAAACTATTCAAAAACAGAGTAAACAGATTGATCTAATTGTAAAACAGTTACTCCTTTTAACAAAATACTCAAAAGAGAATATTCAAGATACTTTTGAAGAGTGTTCTCTTGATTCTATCTTAATGAATACTATAGATAAATTTCAGCTAAAACTCAAAGAAAAAAATATAAAACTTCATATTGATAAATTAGAGCCCATAAATATGAATGCAAATTGTACTTTGATAGACTCTATATTTGTCAACCTGATAGATAATGCGATTAAATATACTTTTCAAAACAAAAATATAACCATCTCCTTATATCAAGATGATAAAATCCACTTTGTCATCGTTGATGAGGGCATAGGCATTAAAAATGAGCATCTTTCAAAAATCACACAAAGATTTTACAGAGTTGATAGTGCAAGAAATAAAAAAACAGAAGGGTTTGGACTAGGCTTGAGCATTGTTCAAAACAGCATATGGTTGCATGATGGTAATTTGGAAATAATTTCAGAAAAAGATATTGGGACAACATTTAAAGTAGATTTTTTAATATCTTTTAAACAATCTCGCTATCTTCGCTTGAAGTTTTAACCATTGTCTTTGTTCTAACAACGGAAAACCACCATACGTTTTTCCACTCTCTTTAATGTTGTGCGTAATCCCACTCCTTGCAGCAAATGTTGAAAATGACGCTATTTCTAAGTGACCTGCAAATGCTGCTTGACCGCCAACAACTACATTCCTACCAAGTTTAGTTGAACCTGCACTTCCAGATTGAGATACAAAGACACTATATTCGCCTATTATACAATTATGCCCAATCTGCACAAGGTTATCTATGCGAACACCTTTTTTAAGAAGTGTTGAGCCAAACACAGCTCTGTCAATACTCACATTACTACCAATTTCAACATCATCTTCTATAATCACATTTCCATTTTGATATATTTTTTTATGTTCACCCAAACTATTTGTGGCAAAACCAAAGCCATCAGCACCAATGGCAGTGTTAGAATGAATAATACAATCATTACCAATCACACAATCTCTATAAACAGTAACACTTGGATATATAATTGTATTATCTCCTATTACTGCATTTGTACCGATATAAACATGTGCCAAAATTATACACTTTTTACCAATTTTAGCACCATTTGCTATCTCAGCTTTTGATGAGATTTTACTCCCCTCACCTATTTGGGCATTTGGAAGTTTTTTATCTTCAATATCAGGAGCAAAATATTTTGATAAAACAGCCATTGACCAATAAGAATTTTTTACAATTAAAGGTACACAACCATCTGGAATATATCCGACTAAGCTCTCAGGCACGATTACAGCAGCAGCTTTAGTATCTTGAATATCTTTGACATATTTTGCATTTGCCACAAAAGACACTTCATCCGCAGTTGCATCTTTTAAGGCATTCATTCCAGATATTTCTCTATCTGCTTTATCAAAGCAACATGTTAAAATCTTAGCTATTTTACTTAGTTTCAATAGACAACTCCTATAATAATTATGTATTCTAATGTTTAAGAATGAAATGAAAATGAACTGATCAAGTTTGAGTATAAAATTTTCATTTTCATTTCATTCAGAAGTTCTATAGTTACATATGACCTACTTTTTTAAGGGCTTTTACATGTAACACTTCAACATAATGATAAAATGTTGAAGATACTTGCATCAATGGATTTAGTTTTTGTTGATGTAATAGAAAAACAGTTTCAATAGGAAAAAATATGTTAAAAAAAATAGTTTTTATTTCACTCTTTGGAGTGAGTGCTTTTGCAGATATAACAAGCTTTTATCACTCTGCACTAAAAAATTTGGAGTATAACAAAAATTATACACTCTATGAAAAAGCAAATCAAACTTCACAAAGTGCAATTACATACTCCAAATATGCGAATTTTAGTGCGGATGCTGCGTATTCTAAAACATATGCAAAGCTTCTACCGAGTGCATCAGGAAGTTTTGGCACGACTGATATTTCTTTGCATGACACTATGGATCTCTTTGGAAAAAATGACTATAAAATTCAGGCACTACGTTTGAATACCAAGGTAAAAAGAAGCAGACTCAATCTAAAAAAAGAGCAACTTTTTATTGCTCTTGCAAATATAATTTCACTTTATAATAAGACTGCTTTACAACTTAAAATCCGACAAGAACTTTATAACAAACAGTACAAAATTTACGAAAAGCTCGAAACGTTAGAAAAAAATGGTGATGTGACAGAACTTAATCTATTACGTTTTAAAAACACTCTAACTACTTTGCAAACGAGTATAGTTTCTATGAAGCAAGAACTCTTCAAAATGAAGGCACAGTTAAGCCTCTATGCTCCAGATCAAAGCATTCCAAAGCTTACGCAAACTAAGATGTTTTTTACAAAAAAAGATTTTTTATTGCACAATCCACAAGCTAAGATAAATAAACTTGATGCCCAAAAACTTTTATCCCAGTCAAAGGGGATGAATAATAGCTATATTCCCACCATTGATTTTGCTGCTGCGTATCAAAAACTAGATGATCCTACATCGTATGGAGATAATCACTCTTTTGGCGTGGCATTGCATTTACCCTTAAATGGAGGTAACTTTAAAGAAGCAGAGGCACTTAAAGTTGCAGCACTCAGCAAAGAAACGAAAAGTACAGAGTATAAAATTCAAAGAGAACGAGAATATATTAGTTATTATCAAGCTTACAAAAATGCAAAAAAACAGCTTGAAGTTTTAGAACAGTCACAAAAAGATTTTGAAAAAAGTGAAGCAACGATTCAAAAAGCTTATCTAAAACAATATGTTGATTTCAACACCTATTTGCAAGTTTTACAACAGGCACTTGATGTCAAAAACCATATTGTAGCTTTAAAAAACAAGATGCAGTTGGAAGCTACAATTATTAATACAATAGCAAGTGGGAAAGTATATGAGTAAAATCATAGCATCATGCAAAGATATTATCAAAACATTCAACTCAGGTGAAGCAGAAGTAAAGGCACTTCAAGGGATTACTCTTGATGTCTATGGAAATGAACTGCTTATGCTTGTTGGCCCTTCAGGATGTGGAAAAACAACTTTTGTCTCAGTTTTGAGTGGACTTTTAAGCTTTGATAGTGGCGTTTGTAAATTGATGGGAGAAAATATAAGTGCTATGAATGATGATGAACTAACTACATTTAGAGGTAAAAATATAGGTTTTGTCTTTCAGGCTTTTAATCTTTTACCATCTTTGAGTGCCATAGAGAATGTTGCACTTCCTCTTACGGTTGCTTCAAGAAAAAGAGCAGAGGCCCTTGCTCTTGCGTCAGAGATGCTTGAGGCGGTGGGACTTAGTGGCAAAGAAGATGTTAAACCAAGTGGATTAAGCGGTGGAGAACAACAAAAAGTAGCCATTGCAAGAGCATTGGTACACAATCCAAAATTTATTATTTGTGATGAACCCACAAGTAGTTTAGATCATAAATCAGGACAAATTGTTATGGAACTTTTAACAAAAATCATTCAAGAAAAAGGTGCAAGTATGATAGTAGTTACACATGATAACAGAATATATAAATATGCTAATAGAATTGTGCATATGGAAGATGGAAAAATCACAAAGGTGGCTTTATGAGAACTTTTTTTATACTCGTTTTTCTCTCAATTCTTGGCATTGCTGTAGCTATGGGAACTGTTTATTATAACGATATGGAAAAATCAGGCAACAATGTAGCCCTCCCCTCCATTGAACTTCCCTATAAATCTTTTATAGCAGGAACTGGAATTGTAGAGGCAGGGAGCAAAAATATTGTTATTAATTCAAATGTTGCAGGGGTTATAAAAAAAGTATTTGTACAAAGTGGCGATACAATCCACAAAGGAGAACTGTTATTTACGTTAGATGATAGTATAAAAAAGAGTAAGATTGCTGTACTAAATGCAGCTATACAATCCGCATTAGCAAAATTGCAAAGTGCTAAACACCAGCTTAATATCATAAAAAAGATGAAAAAACTCTCTGCAAATATGGTCACCAATGAGAAATATACAAAATTAACAGATAATTACAATGAAGCAAAAGACAACCTAGCTCTTGCAAAGCAAAAACTAAAAGCATTACAAAATGAACTCAAACTTTACAAAGTGTATACACCGATTGATGGCATAGTTTTACGCTCAAATCTTACAGTAGGTTCTTACTTTGGTACACATTCAAAGGCACTTATTTTAGGCAGTAACAAGCTCAATATAAAAGTAAATATTAATGAATTTGACAGTTGGAAATTTCAAAAAAATGCTGATGCTACTGCATTTATAAGAGGAAATCCTAAACAAAAAGTAAAACTCTCTTATCTCTACACAATACCGATGGTTACACCAAAAATGAACCTTACAGGATCCCCTACTGAACAGACAGATACAAGGGTTCTCCAAGTTGTTTATAGCGTAAAAAATAGACCTAAATTTCCTCTTTATGTTGGTGAGATGCTTGATGTTTTCATTGAAAATTCCAAAGGCAAATGATGTTTAGAGTTGCCATTGAAATGCTTTTGCACGACAAGACCAAATATTTAGGCCTTTTAATCGGTGTTGCATTTACTGCATTTTTAGTGAGTTTTGCCATGAGTTATTTTGCAGGTTTTATGACAAGGGGTTTTGCCCTTGTAAGTGAAAATCCAAGTGCGAAAGTATGGGTAATGGATAGCGCAGTCAGTTCCGCTGAAGCGACGATAAATATGAGTAACTCCTCTTTAGACATAGTGCGAGGTGTCCAAGGTGTAGAATATGCCTCACCTCTTTATCTAGGCGATATGACAGCACGCTATGCAAATGGACATTTTCAATCTTTTCAAGCAATAGGTGTGGATAATGCCACACTCAGTGGCGCACCAAAACCTGCTAATTTGTTGCGTATTCCAAACAGTGTTATCATTGATAGTGGTGGCACAGATGGCAAACTCCAAACGCCAATAGAGAAAAAAGATATGTGGGCATATAATGGCTCTCATCTAAATGCAGTGACAAGAAAACTCCGATACGGAGATACAATACTTATAAATTCAAAAAGAGTTGTTGTTGCTGGAGTCTCTCATACTATCCCCCGTTTTCCACCAAGACCACTCCTCTACACAAGCACATCAAATTTCAAACGATTGATTCCAGGTGAGAAGAGATACATTACTTTTATTATGGTGCGTCCTGCCACAAATATAGCACCAGAGGTACTTGCAAAACGAATCTCTAAACAGACAGGGCTTAAAGCCATTACGAGCAGTGCATTTAAGAAAGAGACTGTTATGTGGTACTTAATAAATTCAGAAGATGTCGGCGATATGGTCAATATGGTCGTTTTAGCAATGCTCGTTGGTTTTGGTGTAACCGGTGTTATGCTCTATATGTTTACCTATGAAAATATCAAACAGTACGCCGTTTTAAAAGCTATGGGGGCATCTATAAAACAGCTCACAGATATGATATATACGCAAGTTTTCATTATGGCAGTAGTAGGAAGTGGTATAGGCGTCGGTATATCTGCTATTTTTGGTGAGTCAATATCAAGTGCAAGTTTTCCTTTTCGCATCATGTGGTTTGCACCGTTTATCGGCTTTTTGGGAGTTTTTATTGTAAGTCTTATGGCTGCGTTTATCAGCATTCGCCCTATTAAAAAGATGGAACCAGGGATTGTATTTAAACTATAAATATCTTAGTCGTCTAAATAAGTAGTTTTTAATTTTTGACGTAATTGTTTTGCATTAGGCAAGTGGCTCTCTACTAATAAGTGAAATTTTTTGGAATGATTCATATGTACAAGATGTGCAAGCTCATGCACTATTACATACGGTATAAGCTCTTTTTGTATCTGCATTAACTTTGTGTTGAGTGTTATTACTTTTTTTGAACTACAACTTCCCCAGCGTCTTTTCATTTTTCTAAACTTGATTTCACTATAATTTAACTGCATTAATGTAACATATTTTTCCATGAGTGAGGGAAGATACATTTTTGCATACTCTTTATAAAAATCATCATAACATTTCAAAATATTTTTTTGTGTGTAAGACTGTAATTTTTGTAATTTTTCTCGCAATATTATTGCTTCTTGGCTGTCTATACTATATATTTCACCAAAAATAAGTACTTCATCTTCTAAATTTACTTTTTTAGGTTTATGTAACTGTAATTTGGTGCGTTGTTTTTGTATCCACTTATATTTTTTTTGTAGTAAATTTTCTATGTATTGTTTGCTTACTTTAGGTGTTTTTAATAGTATTTCATCAAAAGATTTAATTGTTATAGAACTATTTTTAAGTGATGGCTTTACAATATGTTCAATAACAATATCTTCAAAATAAATTTTATTCATATGTAATCGGGTCTTGAACACCTGCTAATGCAAAGCCGTTTAAGCGTAATCGACAACTATCGCAAACGCCACAGGCTTCATTTTCATTTTTGTAACAGCTCCATGTTAATTCCAATGGAACCTTAAGATGAAGAGCTTCTTGAACGATTTGAGATTTTTTCAAATGCACCAAAGGCATTTTTATTTCTATATTCGTTTCATCTTTTGTACCTAAATTAATGGCATTTTGCATGGCTTCTATATAATTTTCTCTACAGTCTGGGTATCCGCTGCTATCTTCCTCCACTACGCCTATGCTTATAACTTGTGCACCCTCTTTTTCTGCAACAGCTGCCGCCATTGATAAAAAGATGCCATTTCTAAAAGGTACATAAGTAACAGGAACACCCTCTTCTATGCCTTCTGTTGGTACTTCTATGCTTTTATCTGTTAAAGCAGAAGCTCCAAGTTGCTTAAAAAAATCCAAATCTAGTACATATTTTTGTTTTACATGTAAGCTTTTACAAATATTTTCAAAACATTCCAGCTCTTTTGTTTGTGTCCTTTGGTCATAATTAAAATGCACAGCTATAATCTCATAGCCCTGCTCTTGCATCATATAAGCACTTAAAGTGGAATCCATACCACCACTCATAACACAGACAGCTTTTTTTATATTTCTATTTTCTTTTTTCATGGCAAAATTTTACCATAACTATAATGTAAGTACAAATACCTTTAATTTATTTACTACACATTTATTGCACACTTAGATAGTACTATATTAATATAAAAGCACTGAAGGAATGGGTTGTGAGAAAAGAAAATTTGCATGATTATTTTGGATGGGTTACACTATTTATCACAAGTGGAACGTTACTATGTTGTGCATTACCAATACTTCTTGTTTCCTTAGGTTTTGGTGCTGTGGTAGCTGGTTTAAACTACAATATTCCGGGACTTCTTTTTTTAGCAGAACATAAGGTATGGACATTTGGCTTGTCGGCATTGTTTTTGGTATTTTTAGCATGGCTAATTTATAGACCAAACCAGAGCTGTCCTTCAGATGTACAGTTGGCACGATACTGTGCAGGTTCAAAAAAGTGGAACAAACGTATTTTTTTACTAAGTGTGATTATATGGATTATTGGCTTTTTTGCAAGTTATTTACTCTTACCCTTACGGGTATTTTTAGGCATATAAAGGAATATGATTATGAAAAATTTATTTTTAACAGCTTTACTTTTTGCAATGCTATTTGTACAGTCAACATTTGCAAGGACAGTTGAAATCGATGTGTATGGAATGACCTGTCCATTTTGTGTTGATAGTTTAGAAAGAAAGTTTAAAAAAATGGATTCGGTATCAAATGTAAACGTAAGTTTAAAATTAAAAAAAGTTCGACTTGAAACCGATGCAAATAGCCCGAGCCTAAAAGCCCTCAAAAAGGCTGTAACAGAAGCTGGTTTTACGCCCGTTAAAATCAGAGTCATCTCGAAATGAGATACAAAAAAAATATTTCCTTTAGTATATATTTAATTTTACTCATAGTCTCAACTAACTTATATAGTATGGGCTTACGTTCTTTTGTTGCTTTACCTATAGAAAAAAACGGAACTATTGTACGTTTGACATACGCACATACAAAATATGCTAATACGAATACACTCAATGCAAATGTTGCTTATGGAATAAGTTCTTATCAGACTCTTTTTGCAGGAAGTGACCGACAGGGAGACATTTCTGTTTTATACAGACATATAGTATGGCAAAAAGACACTTTTTCAGGCACAAAACGTTTAGGTCTTTTAGGCGGTGCTGTTTTCCCAACAGATGAAAAACGTGATGGTGCATTCCAAGCAGGTTTTGTCTACACATATTTTAAAAACAAAAATGAATTAGATATAAATATGCTCTATCAAAAAGGTCTGCAAAAACGTCTTAATAGCGGTAGATATGATATTTCATGGCAACATAGACTTTTCCCAGCAAAAAGACCGTTATGGGGATTATCACAAGAGATAAACAGTGTTTTAGAATTCAATGGAAGGTATAAACAAGGCAATAAAATCACACATCAAGTAACTTTAGGCATACAGTCCATACATAAAATATGGGTTCTTGAAGGCGGCATAGTAAAAGACATGAATAATAAAAAAGAGTTGCAATACATTCTAAGCGTAAGAATACATTTTTAATTGATTTTTTTAATCTTAAGTAAAACAAATAGGTTATATACTGTGTCATTAAAGATATAAAGGAGATAATTATGGAAGTATCATCTTCATTACAAAGTTCAACTACAGGTGTAGGACAGACTGATATTCTCAAAAAAGCTCAAGAAGTTCAAAACCAGCAGATACAAAAGATAGTAGAAAGTGCACAAGAACAATCAAAAGAAGTGACTGCACAAAAAACGGGTGTGGGTGGAAATCTTAACATAACAGGTTAAATCCTTCCTCTCTCTTGGCAGATGATTTTACATCTGCTATAATTCCACTCATGATAGATATTGATAACAGAACTTCACTTGAAGTAAATAAAACATTTTTACAAAAAATAACCACAAGTTTAACAAAAAAAGATATTGAGCTTATTATCATTTCAAATGATGAAATACAGCAAATAAATAAAGAATATCGAGACATTGACAAGCCGACGGATGTATTGAGCTTTCCTTATGAAGATATGCCGATGAGTCCGCTTGGAAGCATTGTAATATCAGCAGATTTAGTGACAGCCAAGGCAGAAGAGCTGGGACATACAAAAGAGAATGAATTTGCGCTTCTTTTTATTCACGGTTTATTACACCTGCTTGGGTATGATCATGAAATAGATAATGGTGAAATGAGACAAGAAGAGGAGCGTCTTATAGATGCATTGAATCTTCCAAAAAGCTTAATAGTGCGAACACAAGGATAAAAAATGGATTATGCTGTATTTATAGTTGCAATGGGTGCTTTGATTTACGGAGCTGATTTTATTATAAAAGAGTCAGAAAGAATCGCTCTGCATTTTAACATATCACACTTTGTTATTGGTGCGACACTTATTGCTTTTGGTACCTCTTTACCAGAGATGGCTGCGTCAATGATGGCATCGGCTCAAGGAAAAAGTGATATGGCTGTTGCCAATGTTGTTGGTAGCGTAATATTTAATATAACTTTGGTTCTAGGCATTGTGTTTATGATTGCAAAATCAATGAATCCCGATAGAGATCTTTTTTCAAAAGATAGTGCATGGGTTATTATGCCTCTCGTTATATTTTTTATAATGGCACTTGATGGAAAAATTAGCCGTGTAGATGGCACTCTATTTTTACTTATGATGGTTTCTTATCTTATTTTCTTATTTGGAAGTAACAAAGAAGAACTGGAAAGTGAGCTTGATGAAGCATTAGAAAAAGAGAAATTTAATTGGGCTAAAAGTATCTTTTTACTTGCTATTGGTTTTATTTTGATTATTGGTGGTGCAAATTTTGTTGTTGAAAGTGGAACAAATATCGCACGAAGCTTACATGTAAGCGAATGGATTATTGGTCTATTTCTTATTTCACTAGGTACATCCTTGCCAGAACTTGTTGTCTCTTTAGTTGCTATAAAAAAAGGTAATGCCGATATGAGCATAGGAAATATTATAGGCTCAAATGTAGCTAATTTTTCTATGGTATTAGGTGGTTCAGCATTAATAAACCCACTGACTGTCAACTTAACTGCCACAAAATTTGATATGCTTATTCTTGCAGCAGCTTCTATTGCACTGCTTTTTATCTTAGCAAATAAACTTTACAATAAAGCAGGCGGTATTTTTCTGCTCATTATTTTAGCACTCTTTATTCAAAATTCTTTTGCGTAGAATTCACTTCTTTTTTATATAGCCAAGTTCTAAAAGCTTGTTATATATATCTGATACAATAGCTCCTGCGGCATGCCCTCCATGCCCGCCATGTTCTACCATAACAGTTACAACATACTGAGGATGTTTATAAGGACCGTATGTTGTAAACCATGCATGTGACCTTCTATAGTAAGAAAGCTCATGTTCTTGTTTCCTCTTTTTTATGTCTTGTTTAATCCCAACAACCTGTGCAGTACCTGTTTTACCGGCAATAATGACTTTAGAATGTAAAAAACTTGTAGCTGTTCCATGGGGAGAATTACATACTGCATACATTCCTCTACGTATAATCGGTAGTTTTTGCTTCTCTTGCGTGGTAAAAACATATTTTTCTATCTCTTTATATGGTTGGTTTCCTATCATAGATGCAAGGTGTGGCGTTGGTAATTTTCCAGTAGCAATAAGTGCCGTTTGCTGAGCAATTTGTAAAGGCGTTACAAGAAAATACCCCTGACCTATAGAAGTATTTAAAGTCTCACCTTTATTCCATGATTGGTTATATTTGTTTCGCTTCCAAACTCTTGAAGGGACAACACCAATAAACTCATTTGGCAAATCTATGCCTGTTTTATGCCCAAAATTATATCTCCTTAGTCCTTCACTCATTTTCTTTATACCAACTTTTAAACTGCCGTCATAAAAGTAAACATCACAACTCTCACGTATAGCTTTTACCATATTTGTTTTATGATGTCCATGCTTTTTCCAACATCTAAAAACCCTCTTTCCCAAAGCAATAGAACCAGAACAATATATTTTGTCTTTAGAGCCAATTCCATTTGTAAGATAAACTAAACCAAGAGACGGTTTAATGGAAGAGCCTGGAGGGTATAGTCCATGTGTTAATTTATTGGTAAAAGGGTAATCCAAACTTGAAGAAAGTTCATCATACATCTTATAAGACATCCCCGAAACAAAAATATTTAAATCATAATTTGGATAACTTCCAGCCGCCAAAATTGAACCATCAACTTTCATAACAACAATAGCCCCTACTTTTCCTTCAAAAAGTTTTGAAATGTATTTTTGCAATTCCATATCTACATTCAATTTTAATTTTCTGTCTTCAAGAGGACTTTTATAGCTGAGCTCCTGCACCTCTTGATTATTTGCATTGACTTTTATTTTTTTTTCACCCGGAACGCCTTGTAAATAAGAATTGTAATATTTTTCAAGTCCTGTTTTACCGGTATAGCCTATTAAATCAAGTAAAGGGTCTTTATTTATATCTTTTTGATTTGCCCGTGAAACATAACCAATCATATGTGCTGCAATATTTTTATAAGGATAATATCTTTTTGGTGCAGGAACAACCTTAATGTTTTTTCTTAGATTAAGTATAGAGTAAATTGGCATCATTTGTTTGTAGGGAATAAAATGTACTACATCTATAAAATTATGATTATAAAAAGAATCTTTTTTCTTATAATTTTTAATAATATTTTTTTTATCAAGTGATGGTAAAAGTTTTAATAATAAATTCACCTCTTCATTAAATTCTTGCTTATGCTTTTTTAATAATAAATGAGGGGCAAGTTCAATTTTAAATCCAAGTTTATTAATTGCTATAGGTCGGTTATTTATATCAACTATTTCACCACGTACAGGTGCAATAAGTTCATGCTTAATAGTGTTTTGCAAAGAGAGCCGTGCATAGTAACTATTGGATGAAACCGCCAAAGAAAAAACTCTAACAATAAGGGCTAACCAAATAGATACAAATAGAAAAATAATGAATTTTGTTTTCATAATATACTTACTAAAAAGAATTCAATTACTATATAGTAAACTATATAGTAATTCAAACTTGGCTGTGGCAATAAAAAAATATCTGACAAGAGTGTTAAAAATAAAAAATATCCTAAATAGACCAAAATAACAGAAAATATTCTAATACATACAACACAGCTGGAGCTTTGTACTATTTTTGGCATAATAATTTTATAAAGTATATAAAAATATATAACAGAGCTAAAAAGCATATATCCGTAATTTGCCTCGAAAACAATTAAACAAACAACAACAAGTAGCAAAGAAATCAGATTTTTTCTATCAAGTGCTTTAGTAAACAATACATATAAAACAGCCAGCAAAGGCGGGAAAAATGGATTCATACTACCTAAACTGTCATATAATACGAAAAGTATTACATAAACAAAAGGTACTATAGGTTTTTGATGAGAGATACTTCGTTGCATATCGGAAAGTATTTACATTTAATACAGTCAGCCCAAATTTTATGTTCAGGCAGTGACTCTTTTGGAATTTCTACAAACCCAAGTCTTTCAAAAAAAGACTGTTTGTATGTCAGACTAAGAATTTTTTGTAATCCTAATGATTTTCCTTCATCGATTGCACAGTTTACTAATGTTTCTCCAATTTTTTTACCACGAAATCCTTCTTTGACAATAAGAGATCTTATTTCTCCTAAATATCTTGTATGTATATGCAGTGCAGTAAAACCTATAAGTTCAGCATCAAAAAAAGCAAGAGTGTATGAGCGAATATTTGTTGCTATTTCGTCTTCGCTCCTTTGTAAAATAACACCACTTTCAACTTCAGGACGAACCAATTCTCCCATTTTTTCAATATCTGAGAGTTTTGCTTTTACATAGCTAATTTTCATCAATTTTCTCTTGTAAAATATTATAAATAACTTTTACTATTTTATTCATGCCTCTTTTTTTTGAACTTGAAACCATTAAAGCATTTGGAAATTCTCGTCTTAAAGCATTTTGCTCTTTTTGATTTAACTTATCTATTTTTGTAAAAATTTGTAATATATATTGATTTTCTTTTATATTTTTAAATAAAAAGTCACTTACTGAAGTATCGATTTCCAAATGAGGATGTCTACAGTCTATAAGATGTATAAAAATTTTTATTTCTTGTCTGTTTGCAATATAATCAGTAAGGTTTTTTTCCCAGTCATGCTTAAGGGATTTTGCAACCTTTGCGTAACCAAATCCTGGTAAATCAACAAACTTAGCAATGCATTTATTAGATGTATCTCTATCTAAAAAAGTAACATCAAAGTAGTTAATCAACTTTGTTTTTCCCGGTGTTGAAGATACTTTTGCTAAACCTTTATGATTTGTCAGTGCATTTAAAAGTGAACTTTTCCCAACATTGGAACGTGCCATAAAAACAACTTCATTTTGTTCTTCTGATTCTGGTGCTGCTTTCACATTAGGAGCTGAAGTTATAAATTTTGCATCAACGATATCTATCATTTTTCTTCCTTATCATCTTTTATATCAAAAATCATTATAACAGGTGCTTTTTCAACCCCTTTAGCATATGCTTTTCCATCAATTGTCTTTAAAACAACTTCATCACCTAAAATTTCTTTTTTCTCATCAAGCTGTTTTAAATGAACATTTGTAAAAAAATGATACTCTTTTGTTTTTGGAATATAAATTACCTTTTGAGCAACACCTCTGTAGCGTTTCCCCTGTTTTGTTTGAATAACAAAAGATGCATCTCCAACAGCAACAAATTTTGTAGGCTTGTTGTTAGCATCTGTATACACCGTTACTTTAGAAGCATTTAACTCATCATTCACTTTTTTAATTCTTACATGCCCTGTAAAAATCGAAATACCTTTATTTTGGTCTGCATCAAATGCATCTGCTTTTATTTTTAGCTCTTGTGAAAAGAGTATACTTGGTAGTAAAAATGTTAGTACTAATAGATATTTCATTATTTTTCCTCTTTTAATTGATAAATTGCAAATACATTTTTAGAATACATTTTTTTTGAAATGTTATTGTACTTAATGTATGTCCCAATGACTTTATTGTCATTTAAATATGCAATATATTTTGCATTACTTATAATGTCTGCCGTTTTTTTGTTATATGTCGCTTTTTGACTTTTATAAGTCAAGCCGTCTTCTCTAACATAGACAACATTTCCTTGCAGCTTAATTGTTTCATTTTTATATATTCCATGGTCTGAAACCATATTAGCAATATATTTTTTCGAATTATCTGTATAATCCATCTTTTTAATTGTATATCTATCTGCATAACGTGTACCCTTATCTCCCCGAAGAATGGTTGTTAAGCCTTTTGAATTGAGTTCATACATAGTAAAATCATTCAATTCAAATAAAGGCACATCATGAAATTTTTGTTGCTTTATTTCTAAAGGTTTAAACATAAAAAATATCAAAAAAAGAATGCTAATAATAATTGTTAAAAATATATTAATATTAATATTAATACTATGCCCCTTCAATCCAAACAGATAAAAATTCATCTTTTTGATCATTTTCATCTACTAAAATATCTATCATTTCTCGTACTGCTCCATTTCCACCGCTTTTACTTAAAACAGTATTCACAAGCTTTTTTATCTCATCATGTCCATCATTAGGAGTAAAGCTTCTTCCTGCAAGAGAGAGCATATTATAATCATTCAAATCATCGCCAATGACGGCAACCTCATAAAATTGTAAACCAAGAGAAGAAATTATCTCTTTGATAACTCTCTCTTTATCTTTTATACCTTGATGCAAATGTGTTATGCCAAGCTCTTGTGCTCTTTTTGCAACAATTTCAGAATTTCTCCCCGTAATAATAGCCGCATAATTTCCTGTTTTTATCCATGTCGTTATGCCCAGTCCATCTTTTACATTGAAATTTTTACTCTCAAATCCATCAGTTGCATATATAAGTTTACCATCAGTTAAACAACCATCAACGTCTAAAACGATAAGCTTAATCATAAAACATCTTTTGTGCTTGGTATGCCTATATTTTCATTCTTTGCAGTAGCCCGTCTTATGGCAACAGCCACTGATTTAAAGGCTGCTTCAATAATATGATGTTTATTTTTACCACGACACTCTATAATATGCATACTGATTCTTGCATTTAATGCAAGTGCGCGAAAAAATTCTTCTACAAGTTCTGTATCAAACTGCCCTACTTTTCCACTTACATGTAAATCATACACCAAGAAAGGGCGATTGCTCAAATCCAAATCACAAGATACGCATGCTTCATCCATTACAATATTTGCACTTCCAAAGCGTTCCATATTTTTTACCGGGTAAATTGCCTGTGCAAGTAAAGAGCCTAAAACGATACCAACATCTTCAACGCTGTGGTGATCATCAATATGTGTATCCCCTTTACATGTAATATCTAAATCAATCAAAGAATGCTTTGAAAAGCTCTCTAACATGTGATCTAAAAAGCCGATACCAGTATTTATATTGCTTTTTCCTGTAGCATTCATCTTTAATGCTACCGTTATATCAGTCTCTTTTGTTGTTCTTGTTTTTGTTATCATTTTTTAATCCTCTCTTACTATAAATGCACCTGAAAATATGCTGTTAGCCTTATAATCTCTTGCTTCTTGTTCGCTTTTAAAACCTTTGAGCCAAACCTTAAACATTCTACCGTTGGCACCTTGTATATCTTTAATCACTGTTGTGTAGCCATCAGTATGGTTATATTTTTCTTGTGTTTTTATAGCACCCTGTATATTAGAAAAAGATGCTATTTGTAATGCAAATCCACTTAAAGCCATACGCTTAGGTTCTTTTTTTAATTGTCTTGTGCTAGGAATTTTACTTTTACCCTTGCCCGCAAACCCAAGTACTTCAAGTATTACAGGGGCTGTTCCTGTTCCTATCATATTTATCTTAGATGCCGCTGCTTTTGAAAGGTCTATAATTCTGGTAGAAACAAAAGGGCCTCTGTCGTTGATTCGAACAACCGTACTTTTTCCATTTCTTTTATTGGTTACTTTGACTATTGTATTCATCGGTAGTGTTTTATGTGCAGCTGTCATATCCCACATATTATATCGCTCACCGTTTGATGTTAATTTTCCGTGAAAGTTAGGACCATACCAGCTTGCATTTCCTTGAAACCTATCACCAACTGTCACTATCGTCGGATAATAGCGTTTTCCATGCACAACATAGGGACGCATAGTAGCATGAGAATATTTTTTGCTGCTATAAGAAGAGTTATAAGCACTCTTATCACTACTGTAATAAGTTGGTTCAGAATAAGAACCATGATACGCTCTATAACCTCTTGTGCTACAAGCAGATAAAAACAAAAGAGTTGCAGATAAAAAAAATACTAATTTATTCATACAGTTTCAACCTCTCGCCAATTCTAATTAAAGAACCTTTTATATTGTTTTGTGCACGTAAATTTTTTATACTAATTCTATGTGCTCGGGCAATAGATTTTAAAGAATCACCTCTTTTAACCATATAATAATATTTACTACTAAATTTCTGATGTCTGCTTTTTTTTGCAATTGGTATAATCAATTTTTGTCTTATTCGCAATCTATTACTTCGAAGTTTATTAAAATCTTTAATAACTCTGTATGAAACTCCATATTTTTTCCCTATACGAGATAAATTATCTCCATTTCTTACTATATGTACTTTATAAAAATTTTGCATAGGCTCTTTGTAATATTTTTGCTTATATTCGGCAAGTTTAATATAAGGAATATAAACATCATAACCTTTGGCATACGGTGGCACAAAATCATATTTTAGGTGTCTGTTGAGCTTTTTTAAGTCTTTTAGAGGAATATGAATTAGTTTTGAAAGTCTTGTTAATGATTCCCCTCTTGGTAGATGAATGGTTGCAATAGAGTAAGCATTTGCACGATTTAAAAGGTACTCATATTCACTATGTAATAAATATTGTTCATCACTCCCTATAAGAGCTAAAGCAACTATTTTTCTTATATAATAGCGACTCTCTCTTGGAATATAATGCTTTTTTCTATCAAGTAAAACAGTAAGGTCGTCTGTTTTTGCCCTTCGAATTGCTTTATTAAGTGCACCTCCACCACAATTGTAGGCAATAGCAGCCAAATACCATTTACCGAATCTTTTGTGCAAGACAGAAAGATATTTCGCCGCGGCTTCTGTTGATTTGATCAAATCTCGTCTCTCATCAACATACTCATCAATTTTTAAATGAAATAATTTTGCTGTTCTTGGCATAAACTGCCATAAACCAGATGCTCTTTTGTTCGAATAAGCTTTTGTATGAAAATTTGATTCAGCCATTGCAAGATATAAAAATTCTTGAGGTACATTGTACTTTGAAAGTATACTTTTAATTGCTGGAATAAACAAATATGCTTCATTCATGGCCTGAAAAAAGTGTTTGTTTTTGGCAAGTGTCTTTGCTTTCATCTTGTTCATAACAGGGTCATACAAAAATGATGGTTTTATATCAAAAGAGTTGAGTAATTTTACTTCTTTATTGTAATTTGTTTCATAAGTCAAATTAGCAAAAAGAAATACTGGCAGACATAAGCTTAATAAATATTTAATCATAGGCAACTTTTTAAATTTAATTTATGCTATTTTATCCAAAATTGTATTAAAAAAAGTTGTAGCTAATTTAATATTAAGAAATATGAAAGAGCTTTTGGGCATTTTTTGTTGTAAAATTCTCTACTTCTTCTCTCTGTGTTTCTAATAATTCTGCCATTTTTTGTGCAACTAAAGTTGTATACAATGGTTCATTTCGCTCCCCTCTGTGCGGTGTAGGCGTCAAATAAGGGCCATCAGTTTCTATAACAAGCTTCTCTTTTGGTATTCGAGGTAAGATATTAACAAGTTTTTTGGCATTTTTGAAAGTTAAAACACCACCAATTCCAAAATAAAAGTTTTTATCAGCAAGACTTAACAGTTCCTCATCCGCATTAAAACAGTGTAATACACCGCCAACTTCGGCAGCATTATGTTCTAAAAGTATTGTTTTTGCATCATGTGAAGCATTGCGAATATGAACAATAAGAGGTTTTTTATACTTTTTTGCAAACTCTATCTGAGCTATAAAAACTTTTGCCTGTGCCTCTTTCTCTTGTGCTTTTTCCTCATCACTCCCTTCAAGACGAAAATAATCCATACCGCATTCACCAATAGCGACACATTTTTCATGCTGAACATACTCTTCAAAATAATCTATCGAAAATGCTTCAATATCATAAGGATGTACACCAACAGCAAAAAAAACATCATCATACATTTCAGCTATAGTAACAGCACGCTTGAGTGTACTTGAATCTGCACCTGGAATAATGAAACGCTCTACTCCACTCTCTCTTGCACGGGTCAATACCGCATCTAAATCTTCTTTATATCTCTCATCGTCCAAATGTATATGCGTATCAATTATCATCTTTTTTCTCTTTCATTTTCTTTACATGTAAAATGTTTCGTATCATCAAAAATATAAAAAATGCAGAAACCACAATAGAACCAGCGGCTAAAAGCATATTGCCTGCATTATAAAAATTATATGCCAAAACAAGTCCCAGCACTGAAATTACAAAACACATTTATTTGCCTCCAATAACTCTTTTGCAAACTTTTTTGCTTCACTTGAAATACTTTCACCACTAATAATTCTAGCTATTTCATCTATACGTTCATTTGCATTGAGTTCTTTTGTTTTTGAAATTTTACCATCTTTATAGACCAGAAAGTGCTGATCGCCCATAGAAGTGAGTTGTGGCTGATGAGAAATAACAAAAATTTGAAAATCTTTGGAGAGCTGTTTTAAGACTTTTGCCACACTCATAGACTCTTCTCCACTAAGGTTTGCATCTATTTCATCAAGCATTAAAACACCGCCATTACTACTCATAACTTCGGATTTTAAGGCTAGAATGGCTAAACGCAACCTGTTAAATTCTCCTGTACTAATCTTAGAAAGTCTTGTTCCGTCAAGCTCAATTTCTAATTTATCCTGTCCATATATGTCATAATCAACACTGTTTATATGAATCTTTGCATCTCTTAAATAAAGATTGTTTAAGTAACTGTTTAAATCTTTTATGAAATCTTTTAAACCTTTTGCCCGTGATGTACTTAAATCATTTGCTAGTTTTTCCACGTCACAACTTAACTTTTCATATTCTACATGTAAATTATTTTTGGCTACTTCTATATTTTCATATTTAGCTAATTCAACCTCTTTTTGCTTCTTATATTCTAGTGCTTCTTCTATACTTCCATATCTTCGCTTAAGCCCACTAAGCTCTTCTATACGGTTTAACACATCTTCTACATCAACTTCATCAAGTGCCGAAAACCTCTCTTGTGCACCTTCTAAAATATTCCGCAATTCATTCATAACATCATCAAAAAAACTGCTCGGCTCATCTAAAGATTCTAATGCCGATGAAACTAAATGTTCATAATTAAAAATTTCACTCGCAGATTCTATACTGCCTAAAACTTTTTCTTTTTTTGAAAGCTCTTTTTTGATTTGTAAAAGTTCTTCATCTTCCCCTATCATTGGGTTAATATCTGCTATTTTTTTAATTTCATACGCTACAAACTCTTTTAACTCAACGATTTTTCTCTCTTCTTCCGCTATTACATGTAACTCTTTTTTAACTCTTTGATACTCCAAAAAACTTTTTTTATACTGCTTTTTTAATTTCACAATATTTGGAAACTGTCGCCCTACTCTTTCATCTAAAATTTCAAGGAGATTTTCATTTTCAAAATCACTAAAATCCTTTAGGCTTAAATGCCTAAGATATTGAGTAGCAACACTAGATATAGATTTCTTCGAAAGGCTTTGATTGTTTATAAAATAACGAGACTTCTCTTTTTTAATGTGCTTAAAAACATTGATTTCATCATTTTCAATACCACAAGCATCTTCATCAATAGCCCAAGTAACACTACTCTCACAAAGACTTGCATCACAAACAGCCCCACCCACAGAAGAAAGAATAGACTCCATAAGGATAGACTTCCCACTCCCACTAGGACCAGTAAAAACAACCAAACCGTTTTTCAAATTTAATTCTGTTTCTTTAAAACTAAGATAATCTTTTAAATAAAATCTCTCTATCATTTTCTTGCCCTTTAAAAGTCTAATGGACTTATAAGTTTTGGTT
>JALUXS010000108.1 GCA_027013185.1 Sulfurimonas sp. | reverse complement strand
TTATGATATATAATCAATTATAATATTAAGGAATTAAAGTATGAATCTTCTCAAAAACGTAAGAGAGTATGCAGATTTAAAAATTTTATATATTGAAAATAAGCTCTCGATACGAAATGAGGTTCTGATATGCCTTAAAAAACTTTCTCCCCATATTGTAACAAGTGATAATGCTCACGATGCGCTTATGCTTTATAAAACCTACTATACGCAACATGCAAAATATTATGACATAGTAGTAATTAGTCTGGATTTAGCAGATTCGGAGGGTATGACATTAGCAAAAAATATCAAAGAGTGTCAGCAAAATCAAGTTATTGCCGTCACAACACAAAAAGAAACTTTACACTCCCTTCCTGATATAATAAATCTTGGTATAGACAAATTTATTTCAAACCCTCTACAAAATAAAAATGATACACAACTAGCACTTTTAGAACTTGGAAAAAAAGCTGTACTTGTAGACGACCTTGAAAATAAAGCATTTTTACTTGAACAAAAAAATAGACTTATTGATGAAAATATTTTTTTAACAATTTCAGATATCAATGGTACTATTAAAAATATTTCTCAAGCTTATTTAGATTTTACAGGCTATACAAAAGAAGAAACAATTGGAAAAAACCACAGTATTTTTAAAAATCATGATATTCACCGAGATACTATAAAAGATTTGTGGAACACCATTTCTACAAATCATATCTGGCAAGGAGATTTAAAAAATACAAAAAGTACCGGAGAGGAATATTGGGTGCATACCGTAATTACACCCATCCATAACCGAAGCAACGATATTATAGGTTATACCTCTATATCTAAAGATATAAGCTATCAAAAAAGATTGGAATATTTTTCTACCTTAGACTCACTGACTTCTTTGTATAATAAACAATATTTTGAAAACTATTTAAAAACAGAGTATAAACGTGCTATTTGGAAAGAAGAATTTTTTGCCCTATTATTAATTCAAATCAATAATTCCATCCCTGAAGATGATACAATTATACAAATTTCCCATTTTTTACAAGAGCATGCCAATTCTCAAAATGCTGAATTATTTAGAATATCAAAAAATGAATTTGCACTAACATTATGTAATCAAAGTGATGCATTTGTCGGTAATATTGCAGACAACATTAGTCATTTTAATACTATAAAAACCTTACATCTTTCAATTGGAGGTATTAACCTTGATACCTCAAAGTTTCATCTTAATTGCGATGATTTATATAGTATAGCTGATGAAAATTTGCATAAGGCACAAAATAATACTCTTGTTAATACTGCAATACTTGATATTAATGAATATGCTATTAGAAACCTCAAGAGTCTTGATAGATTTACAAAACTGCCTAATCATACTGCACTAAATGAAGATTTATCTCTTCTTAAAAAAGAAGCAATGCTCATAATTTTACATGTAAACCAACTCAATGTCATTAAAGATCTTTACGGAAATGCAATTGTCCAAGATATAATTAGAAAAAAAGCACTTGAGCTTCACGATATTATACATGACGAACAGGTAATATTATACAATCTCAATCTGCAAGAGTTTGCCTTTTTAATTACAAACAAGAACCTTTTTGATAAATATCTACTATTATTACAGCACTCTTTACTACTCCCCAGTGAAACAGAAAATAGTGAGCATGATGAGTCCATTGTTGCAGATTTTACAGCAGGGGTTGCTTATGGTGTAAATAATATTTTTTCTCATGCGAATATTGCATTACAAGAGGCCCTTCTTTCAAAGAAAAAATGCAAAGTCTATAAAAATAAGCAATCATTAAAAGAAGAAAAATTACAAAAGATTGAAAGACTAAAAGTTTATAAAACAGCGCTCTATAATGGCGATATTATTCCTTATTTCCAACCCATTATAGAGACAAAGAGTGGAAAGATTGTTAAATATGAAGCTTTGGCAAGAATACAAACTGATACTGGTGAGATTATTTCACCTTACTACTTTTTGGATGCAGCTAAAGAGGATAAAACATTTGAATATTTTACACGCCAGATGATGCAAAAAGTCTTTAATATTTATGCAAAAAACAATATCAATATTTCTATGAATGTCAGTTATGAAAACCTTAACTCTCCAACTATGATGGATTATATAAAAAATCGTCTAGATAAATATGGAGGAGAAAGAATAACGTTTGAAATATTAGAATCAGAAGATATTGATGATTACAGTGTCGTTGAAGCATTTATTTTACTGGTTAAAAAATATGGTTGTAAAGTAGCCATTGATGATTTTGGCTCAGGATATTCCAATTTTACCAACATACTCAGATTAAACATTGACTTTATAAAACTCGATGGTTCCCTTATAACACAGCTCAATAAAGACGAAAATATCAACAATATGGTACAGGGAATTATTCAGTATGCAAAGCAGGCCAACATTAAAACAATTGCAGAATTTGTCAGTACAAAAGAATTAGCTATACTTGTAAAAGAGTTTGGAGTCGATTTTATACAAGGATACTACTATGGAGAGCCGCAAGACCCGAAATATTATGGACTCGACTAAGGAAAAAACGCAGATATGAAACAAATAAAATATGCAGGATTTTGGATACGATTTTTCGCTTCATTTTTAGACACACTTTTTTTAGCTCTGCCTGTCGGTATTGTTATTTATTTTTTAAGCGGCGGCAACTGGTTTGATTTTTCACAATATCAGCAAAATCTTCAAATGGCAATGAGTGGAAATATCCATGCACTAGACAAACAACCACAAACTTCATTTAGATGGGAACTTTTATTTGAAATGTCTGTTCTTATCATAACTATACTTTTTTGGGATAAATGGCAAGGAGCAACACCCGGAAAAAAATTTCTACATGTAAAGATAGTCGATGCAAAAACATTCAAAGATATTACAAATAAACAAGCAATTACCCGTTCTTTAGCCTATATTCCTTCCATACTCTCTTTTGGCATAGGGTTTTTAATGATTGCCTTGAGAAAAGACAAAAGAGGCTTGCATGATTTGATTGCAGGAACTATCGTTATTTATGAATAAACATAAACTTTAAGTCCTTTTATATAAATTTTTGCTTACAATACAAATGTAATTATATGATATAAATATTTTTAAGGATAAAAAATGGCGAGTCAGGATTCTAATGAGATAATATTAGACACACGTGCTTTTTTGGTCTCTGAAACAGACGAAAAAGGAATTATTAATTTTGCGAATGATGAATTTTGTAAATATGCTGGGTACACAATAGATGAACTCATAGGCAAACCGCATAATATTGTAAGACATCCAGATATGCCTCGTGCCGCATTTAAAGCTTTATGGGATACTATAAAAAGCGGTAATAAATGGAGAGGCTTCGTAAAAAACAGAGCAAAAGATGGTCGCTATTATTGGGTTTTTGCCACAGTTTATCCTTTTGTCAGTTGCGAGGGTTCTAAAGGATATATCTCTTGTCGAAGAGTTGTTTCAGATATGGAAAAAAAGAAATATGAAAAACTCTATAAAGAGATGAGAGCAGGAGAAAGATAATGGAATTTTTAAAACATATAAGCATCAAAAATAAACTTCTTATTAATGTTATTTTACCAACCCTTACTATGGTTATTATGGCATCTTTTGCAATCAATACAAGTATTGCTAAAAAAACAAAATATGCTGAGTATGACACAATAATCAGATTAGATACCAGTATATCTGCCCTTGTTCACGAAACACAAAAAGAGAGAGGGGCAACAGCAGCCTTTCTTGGCTCAAAAGGTACAAAATTTATAAAGAGACTACCGAGACAACAAACAGCTACAGATAAAAAGATCAAGGCACTTCAAACTTTCATTAAGAAAAGTGAAATAAAGAGTATTTTAGCAGACGATACAAAAGCATATTTCATGAGAGCAATGCAGGAGTTACAAAAAATCAAAGAGATACGTTCTAGTATTATGGCACAATCAATTTCAGCACATAAAGCTATTAGCTACTATACACAAATGAATGCAAAATTTTTAAATTTTATAGCAAAGACATCAACACAAGCAGCAGATGCACAATTAGCTGATGATACACTCGCATACTATAACTTTTTGAATTCAAAAGAGCGAGCAGGAATAGAAAGAGCCGTAGGAAGTGCAACATTTGCTCAAGATAAATTTACAGGCAATGCAAAAGCAAAACTTCAGTCTCTTGTATCAGAACAAAACTCTTATATGCAAAGCTTTAAAACACTTGCACAAAAAGACGATATAAAGTTTTTAGAGGCTACATTACAGGGAAAAGCTATAGATGAAGTTAATAGAATGCGAAAGATTTTGGCTAATTCTAATGAGATAGGTGGTTTTGGTGTTGATGCAAACTACTGGTTTAAAACAATCACAAAAAAAATAAACCTTTTGAAAAAAGTAGAAAATCATATGGCTAAAAACCTACAAGCCTCTTCCCAAAATGGAAAAAATGCAGTTCTTATTTCCAAACTTATCGCAAATATGATTCACGAAACACAAAAGGAAAGAGGAGCAACAGCAGGTTTTCTTGGTTCTAAAGGGAAAAAATTTGCAAAAAAACTTCCACAGCAAAGATTACTTAGTAATACACAAATTAAAATACTCTTAAAAAAGATAAGAAGAGTACAAGCTTTTAAAAATGATACAAAACTACAAAAAGACATAGCCTTATCTTTGACCTCCATAAAACAGATAAATAATATACGCAAAGGAGTCGACAACTTCACACTTCCAGTAAAAAGAGCTATTGGATACTATACTTCAAATAATGCTAAATTTCTCGATGTTATTGCAGATCTAATTCCAAAAGTACACACTGCAAAACAGACAAGAGAAATGACAGCATTTTATGACTTTTTAATGGCAAAAGAGAGAGCTGGAATTGAAAGAGCAGTTCTTACAAACAGCTTTGCCAGAAATAAATTTTCACCTGGAATGAAAGATAAATTTGTAAAACTCATTACAGAGCAGGATGCTTTCACCACTGCATTTTTAGCAGTAGCAGACAACAATAGCAAGGCATACTATTTTAAGACAATGCACACAAAAGCAGTAGCCGAAGTCAATCGTATGAGAAAAATTGCTCTTCAAGCAAAAACTATAGGTGGTTTTAATGTAAATGCTGGTTACTGGTTTGATACAATAACACAAAAAATCAATCTGCTTAAAAAAGTAGATGATTACCTTGCCAAAAAACTTATCAAAATATCTGATGAAAAATACAGCAGTGAAAGATTCAGTCTTATTCTTTACTCACTTATAATGTTCCTAGTCATTTTACTCACCGTTATACTTTCTTATGTAATTAGTAAGAATATAACAAATTCTATAGACAAAATTAGTTATGGCATGAAACAGTTTTTAGAATTTTTAAATAGACGCCATAATGTTATAGAAAAAATAGACCTTAATGGAACAGATGAACTTGCAGTTGTTGCAAAAATGGTTAATGAACAAACTGATCAAATCAATGATGGGATTGAAAATGATATGCTTTGTGTTGGAGAAGCTATTTTAGTACTCAATAAAATGCAACAAGGTCACTACAAATGTAGAGTGCAGACACAAGCCTCAAATTCTCAAATTCAGACCCTAGCAAATACCATCAACACAATGTTAGATGTCCAGTCAAAAGTGATGCTAGATATATTAGCAGGACTTGATAAATATGCACATTATAATTATCTTGATACTATTGCACTAGACAATAAAATCACAGGCGAGACAAAAGCTCTTGTAGATGGCATTAACACACTTGGTTCTGCAATCGTAACACTTTTAAAAGACACGTATCAAAGTTCCACAGACTTACAAGAACAGGCAAATAGACTACAAGAGCAGATGGAATCTTTGCAAAATTCCACGAATGTGCAGGCATCACAAATAGATGTAACAACATCTTCCATAGTACAAATCACAGAATCAATCGATGACACCTCAAATCGGGCACAGGACGTCGTTTCCCAATCTAACGATATTAAAAATGTTGTTACTGTTATTTCTGATATTGCAGAACAAACAAATCTACTTGCACTCAATGCTGCCATAGAAGCAGCACGTGCAGGAGAACATGGTCGGGGTTTTGCTGTTGTTGCTGATGAAGTTCGTAAACTCGCAGAAAGTACGCAAAAATCACTTTCAGAAATTAATGCTAATATCAGCGTATTATCTCAATCTATTATAGATATAGAATCAAGCATAAAAGAACAAAGTCTTAATGCTAATCAAATAAATGATGCTGTTTCTGAAATAGATGAAGGTACAAAAACCAATGCCAAAACAGCTTCAAGCGTGAACGAAGTTGCTATACAAGTGCAAGAAATGGCTTCTAATGCACTTGAAAATCTTAAAAAGAATAAATTTTAAATAAAAGAAAAAGGCTTAAAAGCCTACTCTTCACTCATAAAAAAGCTATCTATACTAATGTTTTTAAAGGCAGCATTGAGTGAAGTAAAAAGTTGCGGATGCTCTTTTTCCATTGTTGCAAGCATCTCTTTCATGTGGGCTCT
>JALUXS010000107.1 GCA_027013185.1 Sulfurimonas sp. | reverse complement strand
AGCTAAAATGCGAGCATCAAGAGTTTAGTGTAAAATTTAACTCTTAAGCTTTTTTTTTAAAATCTCTGTCCCATTGTAAATTCAAAAGTTGCAGTTCTATCATCAGGTTTAGGGCTGATTGGACGTGCAAACATTAATTGAATCGGTCCCACAGGTGAAAACCACTCTATGCCAGCTCCATAGCCTGCTCGTGTCAAATTATTTGTTAAAAGATTATCTGTAACATTATCAGATATCATTCCCCAGTCAGCAAAAGCTACAACACGCATTTTTGCTTTTGGAATAAGAGGCAAACTCAGTTCAACATTATTTGAAAATGTCTGCGTTCCACCTACTCTTCTTATACCACCAGTTGCACTTGCATCAGCAACAGTAGGAGATAAAGAGTATGCTTGATATCCTCTAACGCTACCTATACCACCCATATAAAACTTCTCAGCAAGTGGGATATCGCCATTATTTATAATTGTATAATATCTTGCTTTGTATCTAAAAATAGCATCAAAACCAATTAAATCTTGCATTCCATAATATTTAGCAAAATTTGTTCTTGCCTTAATAAAGTCAGCAGTGCCACCCAAACCAGATTTTTCAATGCTTTGACTTAACTCAAAACCTTTTCTAGGTAAATAATAATCATCCGTATTGTCCCATTTTACACTTACAGTTACGCCACTTTTTGTATAGGACTCAAAAGGATTTATTCCCCCATAAATACTTGAGTTAAAGTCACTTCCAAAACTATATGTATTACTTGAGTAACCATAGCCGACATAACCTGAGATATGACGCGTAAATCTATGTCCTACACCAAGGGTTAATCCATTACTTAAAACAGAATAATCTATGTAATCATAGGCTGAGTGAAATATTGAGAAATTACCGCTATAATCGCTATCATTCAACCTTGGATTTGAAATATTAAAAGAGTAATTTTGTGTTGTTTGTGATTTTTCAGCTTTTAAGCCCACATTTATACCTGAACCCCATATATTTCTATCACTTACACCAATACTAATCAGTAAACCACCATAACTTCCATATCCACCACCTAATTGAATATTACCTGTTGGTGCTTCTTTTACCTTAACAATTAAATCCATAGTTTTATTATCTATTCTTTTTTCTTCAATCGTGTTACTATCAAAAAATCCAAGTCTTCCAAGTGCGGTACGAGAATCAGTCAAATCAGTTAAAGAATATATATCTCCAGGCCCCAAATATAATTCTCTACGAATAACTCTATCAAGTGTTCTGTTGTTACCAGATATAAGTACATTTCTAATTTTTACTTTTTCCCCCGGTACAACTTTATATACCACTTCAACCATATGCTTCTTTTTATCTTTTTTCAAATCTGGAATAACCTGAACAAAAGCATAACCTAAATCCGCTACAAGTGTTTTTATTTTTTTGGAATCTGCTCGAAAAGTTTTAATATTAAAGACTTTTCTTGTTTCCAAAGAAAGTACATCTTGAAGTTTTTTATCGTCAATAACATGTTTTACCTGATAGATGGAAATTTTACTTACGGTATATGGTTTTCCTTCAGAAATTAAATAACTCATATCTGCTGTATAATTATCGAAGTCAACTCTTACAAATGGTGCATCAACTTTTGCATCTAAATAACCATATTGCATATAATAATCTCTAATTCTTAAATTATCATATTCTAAATCTCGGAGTTTCATTTTACCATCATTACGTCCCCAAAACCACCCCATAAACTCTTTTTGCTTATTTGCTATCACTTCATCAAAATCATCTGCATCTAAACCATACACACCATGATATTGTAATTTTTTAATAATGATTTCTTCACCTTCATTCACCACAAAAGTAACTTTTGCACTTCCATTTTTAAGGCGTTTTGTTTCTATTTCTACTACACTATCTATCTTTCCATCTTGAGAAAGTGCATCGATAATACGTTGTTTTGCAGCTTCAAGTTTTTGTTCATCATATAATGACCCTTTTTTAATCTGAACAACTGATGATTTAATATCATCATCGTCTTCTTTCCAACCCTTTAACTCAACCTGAGAAATAATCATTTTTTCTTTAAAGTAAAAAGTTAAATCACCCTTTTTATCAAATTGAGTCCAAATATCATTAAAATAACCCTGTTTAAAGTACTCTTTAATTGCTTTGTCAACCATAGCTTGATCAATATCATCACCTATTTGGAAATCCAACATTCTTAAAGCGACTGGCTTAGAGAGGTGAACAAGACCATTAAACTGTATTTTTTTAACTACCTGTGCGTATATATTTGTTGCAAATATAAACAATAAAAAAGAGAAAAGTATTTTCATTAAAATTCCATGTAAAAAATTAGTACTGATTTTACCCATTATGAGGTTAATATTAAGTAAATTGAGTATAATTTTGTAAATTAATATAAAGAGTAAAGATGAATGTAGGGATTATTGGCTTAGGATTAATGGGGGGTTCACTTGCACTCTCTTTGCAAAAGCAAGATTATGTAGATTCAATCGTAGGATATGATCATAATGAAACACACAAAAAAGATGCTTTGCAACTGGGACTTGTTGATAAAATAGTCTCTTTTGAGGATATAAAAAAGTGTGATGTTATTTTTCTTGCTATACCAGTTAATGGAGTTATTAACACATTACAGCAACTTACAGATGTGAATGAAAACACTACTATAATTGATTTAGGCAGCACAAAAGAAAAAATTGTTGCCTCCGTTCCCCCTAAAATACGCCAAAACTTTGTTGCAGCACATCCTATGACAGGAACAGAAAATTTTGGCCCTCATGCTGCAGTTGAAAATCTTTATACCGATAAAGTTGTCGTTTTATGTGATTTAGAAGAGAGCGGAGAGATTCAAAAACAAAGAGCAAGAAAAATATTTAAATCACTCAATATGAAAAAATACTTTATGAAATCATATGAGCATGACCGCCATGCCGCTTTTATATCACATATGCCCCATGCCATTTCATACTCTATTGCCAACACTGTTTTAAAACAGGAAAATAAGCACAACATTTTAGCTCTTGCTGCAGGTGGATTTCGTTCTATGAGCCGTTTAGCAAAAAGTTCACCTTATATGTGGGAAGATATTTTTAGACAAAACAAAGAGAATCTGCTTGAAGCCATAGAACTTTTTGAGACTGAACTAACAAATCTTAAAACAAATATTCAAAACGAAGAGTGGGATAAAGTCCATCAGGAAATGGCAAATGCAAATAAACTGCACGATATCCTAGACTAGGATATATCGTACTTTTTCACTAACTCTTGTAAAATCTTTTTATCTAATGGTTCTTTTTGTGAAGAGTATGCATTTTTTTCTAAAATATCTACTATCTTTTTCACAGTATCATCTTTATCTTTATATGGCAATAATTTTATAAGAAGTAATTTTTCATCTTTTAAATCCAAAGCTTTTGCACTTCTTAAAAATTTCCCAGATTTTATAAATAACATTAGTAAAATTCCAAGGAATAAACCGCCGATAAAAGCAGCAAAAATCCATATTTTATTAATAGCTTTTGTTTCTACATGTAGTTTCTCTACTGGTGCCTGTACACTATTGTCTCTTTGAATTTTTAAGACAGTATGTTGTTTGGAGCCATGTACCTTAATAGAAATCGGTTTTGTAGAAATTTTTTCGACTCTTTTTGTTTTTAAATTATAAAAGTCCAAAGAAAACGAAGGAATTGTAAAATCTTTATCAGAAACAAAGGCCAACTTTTGCGTTAAAACATTTCCTTTTATATTTATTTTTTCATCAAAAACATTCACACCGGAGATGTAAGGTTTAAAACTTTTTATATCTTCAAGGTTTCCTTCTCCTACGACTTTTACAGTGACATTCACAGCTTCATCTGAATTAATTTGTAATTTATCAGCCATTGCACTTATAGTAAAATTCCCGACAATTTTTGCATTATTTGGTAATGGTTTTGCCTTTACATGTAAGCTATTTGAAAAATAACTTTTCCATTTTACTTGAGGCATAAAACTTCCCCAAACATCCCGTGATGATATTCTTGAAGCAATCTTTAACTGTGCCGGTTGAATCGTTAAATTGCCTTCTCTTTGAGGAGCTAGTCTGTACATTGCTTTTGTTATTATAAAATCACCTTTTTCGCTTCTTGTTGCCTTAGATTCGCCTTTTATCCAAAAGCCTTTAAAATCCGGTGCTATAAATTTGCTGTCAACAGCCTCTGCATTTTTTCTTTGCTTTAAAATTAGTTTTACAGTAAAAGGTTCTCCAACATACAGCTCTTTTTTAGAAGGAATCAAATCCAATACAAAGTCTGCATTTTTATCTTGCACAGCCGGTTTGACACCCACTTTTACACTATTTGATTTTTCTTTTTTTCCATCTATTTCAACACTTACAGGGGAAATAACACAACTCTTTTGCGGTGCAAACTGATAACTGAGCACATAGTTTTTTTGATAAGTGGTATTCATCATAGTTATACTGGTTTGAGAACTCGTTCCTAACACATTATTTCCGCATATTGTGCTAATAACAGGTTTATTGACTTCTCCTCCTGAAATTGTGAGGGTATATGTTGCCACTTCTCCGCTAACAACATTTTTCGGATACACTTTTGCTACTACATTCGCATATATCGTAGTGGCAAATAAACTAAAAATTATTATAATTTTACCAAGGTTTTTCATTACTGTCATCCTTCTTTTTACTACTTTTATTTAATTTATAAAGATACGTATTTTGATTATTATCTAATGCTTTAAGCCATTTTTTCTCTTCTGCATTACTCATTTTACTCTTCATCTTTTTTGCCTGTGCAATTTGTGATTTAGATTCTTTTTTTTGCTTTTTATCTTGCTTACTTTTCTCTTGTTTTAAGCTACTGTTTTGCTGGTTTTTTTTCTCTTCTTCACTTTGTTTTTTAGACTTTCTTTCTTTATTCTTTTTTTTGTTCTTTTGAGAATCTTTAGAACTTTGTGAATTTTTAGAATCTTTATTTTTTTGGTTTTTATTTTCTTTATTATGCTTCTTATTACCTTGCTTGTTTTTATTGTCCTTTTTCTTTTTATTATTCTTATTCTTTTTGTTCTGTTGTTGCTTCTTCTTTTGCTGTTTTTTTTGTAATGCTTTTTTCACAGCTTCAAGATTTTCTTTCGTATTTTTATCTGCTTTTAATTTCAAAGATTTTTCATAAGATTCAACAGCTTTTTTCAAATTTGCTGTATCACCGAGTTTTGCATAGGCATTCCCCATATTTGCAAAGTTGTCTGCACGGGAATTTTTATCGTTAAAAGTCGCCTTTTCATAATTTTTCAGTGCTTGTTTATATTTTCCTTGTTTATATAGTGAATTCGCAGCATTATAATAACTTTCATTATGCGTAGAATCTTTTGCATATTTATCATAAATTTTAGCCGATTTTGCATAATCTTTTTGTGTATATGCTTTTTTTGCTTCATCAAGATGTATAAAATCCAATAATCCTGCATGCGAAACAGAACTATTAAAAAAGAGTAAGCCTAAAATAAATAAAGAAGGTACTTGAACCCGAACACGCTTACTTATAGACGAGGTTGCAATCAAAAGAAGCAAAAGAGCCAAGCCCACTGGGTAGTAAAATAAGGGAATATATTTTTCAATTTTTTCAGATTTGAGTTCTTTTTTCTTACTATGACGCTCTATTTCCTGAAACATCGCCTTGACATCTGCATCAGAATTGACACCTTCAATATAGACACCACCTGTTTTCGTTGCCAACTTTGCAATATTTTCATTAAGTTTTGAAACAATTATTTTTCCATTTTGTTCTATAAACTCGCCATTATTGAGTTTTATAGGAGCACCTTGCGGTGTACCAACTCCCAAAATAAAAATAGCGATACCTTTTTTCTTTGCAAAAGCTATCTCTTTGGAAAAATCTTTTTTATCTCCGCCATCACTTAATAGAAGTAAATATTTTTTAGAATCTTTTTTTATACTTTTATCAACAACTTCAAGCATAGACATAAAATCAGTTCCCTGCTCGGTAATAGACGTTGTATCGAGTTTTTTAAGTAAAAACCTCACTGCTTCATGATCAAAACTAAGAGGTGAAACCAAATAAGAATTTTGTGCAAATGCAATAACACCTATACGCTCATTAGGTGCAAGTTTTAGCAATTGTAATGCCTTTTGTTTTGCCAATTCTAAACGGTTTGGGTAGACATCTTCTGCCAACATCGAATCAGATATATCTAAAGCTATCATAATATCAGCACTTTTAGCCTGTACTTCAATCTGTCCGTCTTTTATAACGGGTCCGGCTAAAGCTATGGTCATCAAAATAGCAATCAGGAAAAAGAGTACATTTCTTACTCTAAGTGTTAACATATTAGATGAAACTCGTAGCTTTTCGATTACTTCTTGAGAAAAAAATGTTGCATGTACTTCTTTTTGTGTGAGTAAAAGGCCAAAAAGTATAAAAATCAGCGGCAACATATAATATAAAAATTCTGGATGTAAAAAACTCATATTGCACTCCCTCTTTTATTTCTTAAATAAACATATAACAGTAAAGATAACAATGCTATAAAAAGCGGATAAAAATAATAATAGTGCTTATATGAAAATGTTTCATGTTTTATCTTTGATTTTTCCAAACTGTCAATTTTTTTATATACTT
>JALUXS010000106.1 GCA_027013185.1 Sulfurimonas sp. | reverse complement strand
TTTTAATCTTACTGTAAAACTTGAAAAAGAGATAAAGCATTGGAATAGCAATGATTATAAAAGTAATACAAAACTCATTCTTAAGCATTTAGAATTACTTATAAAACAAATTTAACTAGAAAGAAGAATACTTAAGAGAAAGAAATCTCTTAAGTAAAGAAGTAAAATTACTCTGCTACTTCAACAACAACTGGAGTTGATTCCCAGATACCGTGTTTTGTACAGTATGCATGTGCGATTAAGTTTAGTTTTTTACCCATTGGACGGATATTGAAAGTTGTCTCAGCGTGAGATTTTTCATTTCCTAAAGCACCTGCTACGAATGAAGCTGATGCTAATTTAGTTTCGCCATTAAAAAGTGTAACACTCTCAATATAGTGGTCAAAATCATCTGGGTGAGTATATTCATTTCCCATTCTTACTTTAACTGCAAGCATTTCACCTTTTTTAGCAATACCTTCTACTGTAATAAATGGTGAGTGACGGTCAATTAAATCTTTTTTAGCTTCTCTTTCTACTGTGTCTATGTCAACATATTTGTTAATCTTTGGCATATTATATTCCTTGTGTTTATTTATTTGACGCTATTGTAGTATAAAAACTTTTAGGATAATCATAAACCAGAGTATATCTCTTTAGTTTAAGATTATTTTAAATATTATTTATGAAATGTAGCCTTTTGGATAATAAGAGGGTAAAAATAACCATATCCAAAATCTTTGTCTTTTATAACTGTTCCTGTAGCATAAACAATTGCTCCAACTTTTGGCGGAGTTTGTGTTGAAGTAAAGACAAGGTCATCCATATTCATAAATCTGCTGTTATCTTCAAGATGAATCCAGTTGAGTTTCATAATTTGTTGTGAAACTTTTGTTACCTTTGCATGAACAGTTACTGTTTTACCTACATAAAGGTCACGATTTTTAAAAAGTTGTGCAATAGTCAGTGTATTTTTTGTTTTATATTTTGAGCCCATAATATCTGGTTTGATTTTTTGCAGTTTTTGTCGCTGTGTTTCTCTTTTTACATCACCTGCAAAGAGAATGTTTGCAAAGGTGCGGTTTAATGTTTTAGAATGAAAGTTTTTCATCCATCCTTGTTCACTAAAATTAATTGTATCACCGACTTTGACATCTCTTTGTGTCATTGCAATCCAATATGTATGTTTGGTATCTGTTACTTTCATGTAGGTATAACCACCGCTATTGAGTTTTTCTTTTATTGTTGCTTGATGTACCGATGTAGCGTATAAGCTTACTCCCAGTAAAAGTAAGAGTAGAGTTTTTTTCATTTTAAATCCTTTTGTAGCGTATTTTAACGAGTTTTTAACCAATAAAAAGATAAAATCGCCCTAATTAATACATAAAGAGTCTAAATATGTTAAAACCATTACTAATTGAAATCGGTGTTGAAGAACTTCCGGCAGTTCCTCTTTTAAAAGAGATGCAAAACATTGAAAAAAAATATGCTGATATTTTAGAAAAATACTCCCTTTTAAGTGAATTTGAATTTTATTATACGCCTCGTCGTTTAGTGATGTGGCACAGAGAATTTAAAATACGCCAAGATGACAGTATAGAAGAATTTTTTGGTGCACCTTTGGCTGTTGCTTATAAAAATGGCGAACCGACAAAAGCAGCAGAAGGCTTTGCACGTAAATGCGGCGTAACTTTAGAAGAACTAAGCACTGCAGATAAAGGCGGTAAAGAGGTACTTTATTATAAAAAAGATGTTGCAGGAAAAGCTTCATCAGAACTGCTTCCTGAAATTATAGAATCTTGGATAAAATCACTTGATTTTGGTAAATCTATGCGATGGGGAAGTCTTAATGAGAGTTTTATTCGTCCTATAAGATGGATAAATGTACTTTTGGATGATGCTGTTGTTCCTATGCATATGTATGGTGTTGACACTTCTAAAACTACTCGTATTCACCGTATTGCAAGCTTTAATTCTGTTGCAATTACAGGGGCAAAAGATTATTTTGAGACGCTTAAAAAAGGCGGTGTAACACTTTTTCAACAAGAAAGAGATGCAAAAATAGTTGCTGATATTAGAGCCATAGAAAAAGAAAATGATGTCAATGTTGAGATAGATGAAGAACTTTTTGGGGAAGTTGTTGCCATTACGGAAAATCCTACGGCACTGCTTGGCTCATTTGATGAAGCATTTTTACGACTGCCTCCGGAAGTTATTATTACTTCTATGAAAGAGCATCAACGCTATTTTCCTGTGTTTAAAGAGGGAAAACTTGTCAATAAATTTGTCGTTGTTTCAAATGCTTTGACAGATGATTTTTCAGAAGTTGTTTCCGGAAATGAGAGAGTGCTACGTCCTCGTTTGGCAGATGGACTTTTCTTTTATGATAATGATTTAAAAAATGGGTTGAGTACAAAAGGTCTTGAAAAAGTTGCTTTTTTTAAAGGTTTAGGAACGGTAGCAGATAAAATAGTGCGTGAAGAAAAAATTGCTAATGCTCTTTATTCTATATACAAGCCTGATGAGAAATTGGAAGATTTAAACAGAGCTATTACACTTGCAAAAGCTGATCTTATGAGTGAAATGGTGTATGAATTTACGGAACTTCAGGGACTTATGGGGTATTATTATGCAAAAGAAGCCGGAGAAAATAATGCTGTAGCCTTAGCAATAAAAGAGCAGTATTTGCCAGAAGGTGAAGAGAGTGAACTACCATCGACACCTTTAAGTGCCATAGTGGCGATGAGTATAAAAATTGATACCCTGCTGGGACTTTTCAGTGTAAATGAGATACCGACAGGTTCACGTGACCCTTTTGCACTACGTCGTGCAGTTAATGGAATCATTAGAATTGTCAATGAATATAACTTTGAATTTGACATTGTTTCAACGATGAAAGAACTTGCTAATAACTATGAAACAATAGATTTAGTGAAATTGGAAAATTTCATCCTTGAACGTATTAGAAGATATTATAAAGTAAATCCTTCTATTATCGAAGCAGTTTTAGCATCTGGTGAAAGAGAGCTTCTCGCACTTGGGCGTAAAATAGAAGCACTAAACTCTCTTGTAACTTCTGAGGGATTTGATGAAGTCTCTTCAACATTTAAACGTGTGGCAAATATTACAAAAGATATTGATTTGGCAGGTGATTTGTCAGTAGATGAAAATTTATTTGAAGAAGATGCAGAAAAAACATTATATAAACAGTATAAAGAAGTAAGTGCAAAAACTTATGAAAATTATGAAGAAGAACTTGATGCTTTACTCGGATTGAAGCCGGAATTGGACGCGTTTTTTGAAAATGTTATGGTCAATACCGAAGATGAAAAAGTGAAAAATAATCGTAAAGCACTTGTGGCATCTATATATAAAAGTATACTCAATATCGCTGATATTAAAGAAGTAAGTATATAAATGTATGATGTAGCTATTATTGGAGCTGGCATAAATGGCTGCAGTGTAGCGTATGAACTTATAAAAGAAGGCAAACGTGTCATTCTTTTTGATGAAGAAGGCATCGCAGGCGGTGGTAGTGGTGCTGCAGGTGCTTTTATATCGCCTAAATTCTCTAAATCCGGTGAACTAAAAGAGATGATAAACAGTGCGTTTACATACTCTTATGATTTTTATGCAAAAAATTTCCCAAACTCTTTTCAACAAGCCCAGCTGGTACATATTGCCAAAGATGAAGCCGAAGATGAAACATTGCGGATATATAAAAAAAATACAACATTAGCCTTACTGAAGATGCCGGATAACATGAAAACACAATTAAGCGAGAATGCAAAAAAGAGAGAGTATGTTTCAATTGATGCAGGTATTGTCAATGCACAAAGTGTTTGTAATGCTATGGCATGTGGTGCAAAACTTGTGCAAGAAAAAGTAGAGTCGCTTGTGTATGATGATGCTTTTTGGATTGTGAATGAAAGTTATAGTGCTAAACATATCGTTTTGGCAACAGGTGCTTATGATATGCTTATTCCTGAACCATATATAAAACTTCGCGGTGTCTGGGGACATCGCATAGATGTCAAAACTACCACAAAAAATGAAAATTCTATGCATCAGTTTGTTTCTATATCTCCTAAACAAGGGGGACACTTAGCAATAGGTGCTACGCATAATGTGCATTATCATCCTCAAAAAAACACAGAACCTTATGACATAGAGCAGGGCAGAAAAGAACTGTTACAAAAGGCTTCACAAACGATAATCCTAGAGAATGTTACCGTTGTCAAAGATTATACAGGTCTTCGTTCTGGTTCTTTTGATTATATGCCTTTGGTAGGTCCATTGGTTCTCTCAAAAGAGACATTATTTACATGTAAAAATATTCTACATGTAAAAAAACCGGATTTTAAAGAGTATATGTATTATCCAAATCTTTCTATGATAAATGGAAGCGGTGGGTATGGTTTTGTTTTGGCACCATATTTGGCAAAAACACTTACAGAACATATTTTACATGGCAAAGCCATCAGTGAGAGGATAAGTCCGGCGAGATTTTTTGCTCGCTGGGCTAAAAAATTATAATTTTACTCTTTGCGGAGGCAATGTTTTAAAAACTGCTTTGACACCATTTGCTCGAACTTCTCTAGCTTTTCCTCCTGCATATGGGGAGAGATAATAGGCTCTTTGTATGCATTCATCTGGATCATAATTATTGTCATACATAAAGACAACATTTTTGTCTAGTTTATTTACATGTTCTGATAAAGCTCTTGCATATCTGATGATTGCTTTATGATGTCTGTCATATTTATTTCCTATCGCTAAAAATACAAATTTTCCGCTGAGCCTCATATTTGGAATATCTATATAATTTAATTTTCTGTCATAACGTGTAAATTGTGAAGATGAAATTTTGTCCAAATCGGAATCAAATTCTTCTAAAATAGGTGTTGGCTCTATATTCTCTCTATTGTAGTTAAAGAGATATTTGATTTCTACAAGTTTGCCTTTGTAATGTTCTTTAAATCCTGCATTTAAAATGTAATCTTTTGGATCTTCATTTAAAAGAACAAATTCATCGTATTTATCGAAACCATCATTTTGTAAAAAATGACTCATCTTATAACCGACAGGGCTTACTTCAGGGTTATATAAAAACACAGTTCCCGCAACATGTTTACGTTTTTTCTTAAGCATGTTCTCCAAATCATCAACAGTGATTTTTTCTTCTTCACTTTCATTAATGTACATATATTCTTCAACTAAGTAGTCCATATCAAAGTTGGTTGAAAATTTTCCAAATACTTGCATCTATTATCCTATTATTATTGCCAGAATTATACTACAATTATTGCCATGATTTATATAGCTTTTTTAATTTTTATTTTTTTAATTCTAATTTTTGTTTTCTATCAATGGCTGTATTTTATGATTTTTACGCCAACATATATAAAAGAACGACGTTTATGTCAAAAGTGCAGTATACTGGCAATACTAACAGATGATAATGTCGAACTTGAAGGAGTAGTATATGAACCTGAAGAGCCAAAGAGTACGCTTTTAGTTTTTGTCGGGCGTTCTCATGACGGAGTTGCCCTAATCAATAGGCTTACTTGTTTATATCCGTATTCACGCATTGTTACATTTAATTATAGAGGCTATGGAAAAAGTGGCGGAAGTGTGAATGAAAAAAATATTTTGCAAGACGGATTGAAAGTTGCACAGTTAGTGCAGAAAAATTATGGTGATTTTTATTTGTTGGGATTTTCTCTTGGTTCAAGTGTAGCTGCATTTGTAGCTACTAAACAGCAGGTAAAAGCACTTTTTTTAATTGGTGCTTTTGATTCTGTAAAACAGATTGTAAAACAAAAGTATACGAAACTTCCTTCTTTGGCAAAACTTGTCAGGTATAAATTTAAAACCTTGCATTATATGCAGTATGTTAATGTAGATACGTATTTATTTGTAAGTGTTGATGATGAAACTGTTCCACTTCAAAATGCAAGAAATTTGAAAAAGTATATTAAAAATTTAGTATATTATAAAGAGATTGATGGGCTTTCACATAAAGAACTTTTTTATAATGAGCAGGTGAGTAATAAAATTAATGAGGTGATGCAGTGCATATAGCTTTTTTATTGAAAAAATTTGTAACTTTTTTTGTAGAGCCGTTGGGGTTTATTATTACAGTTTTGATACTTGGCTTTTATTTTTTACATGTAAAAAAATATTCTCTTGCAAAATTGGCAATTTTATTTGCTTCTTTTTTGCTTTTACTTTTTTCTTACCAGCCTTTTGCAAATTTTTTAGTCCAAAATTTAGAAAATCAGTATCCAAAATTTGACTATAAAAGTGATGTTAAATATATACATGTTCTGGGAAGCGGACATAATACAGATGCAACACAGCCAATATCTTCACAAATAAGTAGTGCAGGGACAAAAAGGGTTTTAGAAGGTGTTATTATTCATAAACATTTTCCACATTCAAAAATAATATTTACAGGTTATGAAGGGGAGACAAATACAACAAATGCGGTGATGAATGCAAGGCTTGCAACTGCACTTGGTGTTGCTAAAAAAGATATGATTATTAATGGCAAACCTGCTGATACAAAAGAAGAAGCACTCTTTACTAAAAGTATACTTGGTACAAAACCATTTGTACTTGTAACATCAGCAACGCATATGCCACGAGCTATGATACTGTTTCATTCGCTTGGCATGCATCCTATTGCCGCACCGACAAATTATTATACAAGTG
>JALUXS010000105.1 GCA_027013185.1 Sulfurimonas sp. | reverse complement strand
ACTATAGCCAGTATGTTCAATCTGTTCTGCTGTAATAACATCTACTGCGGCTTTAGCATCTAAATAGTTTTTTGCTCCATCACGAGACCCTATATCTACCTTTGCTTCACTCTCTAAATTCATTAAATCCTCTAAACTTTCATTATGAAAATTTTCATTTGCAAAAAGAAAACTACTAAAAGAAAGTATATAAATTATAAATAAATATTTATTCAAGATTCATCCTTCACTATTTTTGCTATATGTAGTAAAACTGAACGAATATATAATTTGTTCTTTTTTGCCACTTCAAGATTAATTTTAAATCTTAGTTTTCTTGCAAAAAAATAGATTTGTAAAATACCTTTTTTTTGAGCAAATCCACGAATATCACTAATCGTCAATATGCTTTTATCAGAAATATCTTGTAATATCATGGATAGTTCATAAGAATCTTTTTTAGGAATATACAAGATTTTTGTATCTGCTGGTAAATCAGTAATATTATTAATATAAACAAGTTTAATATTCTTAGTATGTATTTTTTTATTGTTATAAATATTTTCTAGCATATTTCCAAAAGGATTATCCAATACAGTTATTACAAAATTAGATGAGCTTTCATCCTTCCACGAAACATATTTTGCAACTTTTCCTATAACAACAGCCTTTAATTTTTCTTCTGTCTGATAAGAAAAAAGAAAAGTTGTCAAAAAAAATAACAAAAAAATAATTCTCAATATAACTCCTTTCAAATTTTAATCAATTTCATCTTTAAAAGTATTACGAATTGTTAAAAATTCATCTAAATGTTCAAAGAATATTTCGACAAGTTTTGGATCAAACTGAGTTTCGGCTCTCTCTTTAATATAGTCGAAAATTTTTTCATCCTTCCAAACATCCTTATAAACTCTTTTACTTCCGAGTGCATCAAATACATCAGCAATAGCTGTAATACGCCCATAAATATGTATGTCATAACCTTTTAATCTTCGAGGGTATCCTTTACCATCAAAGCGTTCATGATGCTCATATGCCACAATAGCTGCAGTTTTCATAAGAGCTCTTTTTGCATGTTTGAGCATTTCATAACCTATTTTAGCATGCCCTTTCATTATCTCAAATTCATCTTTAGTTAATGGACCTGGTTTATTTAAAATGGCATCGGCAATCCCTATTTTCCCTATATCATGCATGGGACTAGCCTGTCTTAAAATTTCTGATTCTTCTTCACTTAGTCCATAATATAATGCAAAAAGTTTTGAATATTCTGCAACCCGCTTTACATGCTTTGCTGTCTCCTTGGAACGACTTTCAGCAATAGAACCCATAGTAAAGACAACCTCTTTTTGAGTCTCTTCTATCTCTTTCATTAAAAGGCGTTCATTCTCAAGTTCTACATTCAAAAGTTTTTCTAAATTATATGTATTATCTAAAAGTGCTTTTCCTTGAGAATCACCCTGCTTAATGATATACCCATGTCTTCGCTCCTGTTTCTCATAGTTTTCTATGGAACCTAGCTTTTGAAACAAAGTTCTATCACTCATCTTAATGATTGTATTGAGCCGTTTTTCTAATTTTACATGAGCATCAAAGATTTTTTTATACTCTTTATATAAAGCATCATATTCAGCTTTTGAGACATGATTAAGATTATTATTTTCATATAATTCTTGCAACATACTATCACCTATATATTTATATCAATCTAATTATATCTAACTTACTTATTTTTTAGTGTTATTTTTGTGCAAGTCCATATTTGATTAAAAGACTTTATATATAACTTTATTGTTTTTCGATATAATCTTTTTATAAAAAACTTAAAAATATGAAAGGGTGAGGTAATGGAGTGCGAATTTCCAACAATTAATTCAAATATGAATGAAGTAAAAGAAATTTTTGAAAGTGTAAAAACTATTGCAGTTTTAGGACTTTCACCAGATGAAAGTAAAGCCAGTCATAGAGTGGCAAAATATCTTCAAATGCAAGGCTTTAAAATAGTTCCGGTTTATCCCAAAGGCGAGACTATTTTAGGCGAAAAGGTTTATAAATCTTTGGCAGAAATTCCTTTTGCAATAGATATGGTTGATATTTTCAGAAAATCTGCTGCACTTGATGCTGTTGCAGATGCTTGTATTGCTCGTGGTGATGTGAAGGTTTTCTGGGCACAATTAGGCATTGTAAACAATGAAGCTGCAAAAAAAGCACAAGATGCGGGTATGAAAGTTGTGCAAAATCAGTGCAGTATGGTTGACCATAGAAACCTTCAGGCTTAATTCTTGATAGAACTTCAAAAAATAAAAGATGCACATAACAGAATAAAAGACGTTGTTGTAAATACACCTTTTTCACATGCTCCATATCTCAGTGAAATTGCAGGGTGTAATGTATACCTAAAAAAAGAAAACTTACAAACCACAGGTGCTTTTAAACTTCGTGGAGCGTATAATAAAATAGCCACTTTAAGTGCTAAGCAAAGAGAATGCGGTGTTGTAGCTGCTAGTGCAGGGAACCATGCTCAAGGAGTTGCGTACTCTGCTGCAGCTTTTAACACAAAAGCAGTTATAGTTATGCCAGAATCAACTCCACTTACAAAAATAGATGGTGTAAAACATTTTGGAGCGGAAGTTATACTTGCTGGAACAAATTATGATGAGGCATATGCCTATGCAAAAGAGTATGGCGAAAAAAATCATTTAACTTTTGTGCATCCTTTTGAAGATGAAGAAGTTATGGCAGGACAGGGTACTATTGCTTTGGAAATTTTAGACAAATGCCAAGAACTTGATGCAATAGTCGTTCCTGTTGGAGGTGGTGGTCTTATTTCCGGGATTGCAAGTGCCATAAAAGCAATAAATCCTAAAATAAAAGTCATTGGCGTCAGTGCAAAAGGTGCGCCCGCATTTAAAAACTCATTTGACTTAAAAAAGCCGATTGATTCGATGAGTGTAAGAACTATAGCAGACGGTATTGCTGTACGCGATACATCTGCAATTACTCTCGCTCATGCCCTTGAAAGCGTCGATGATATTATAAGTGTGGATGATGAAGAGATAGCAAGTGCAATTTTATTTTTGCTTGAAAAACAAAAACTTGTTGTTGAAGGAGCAGGATCTGTCGGTGTTGCCGCTTTACTACATCATAAGTTGGATTATTTAAAAAGTAATAATGTTGCAGTAGTTTTGAGTGGTGGGAATATGGATGTAACACTACTTTCTGTTATTATAGAAAAAGGTCTTTTGAAATCTCATCGTAAAATGAAACTTACAGTTACACTTGTTGACAAACCAGGTTCACTAATGCGTTTTACACAAATACTGCAGGAACTCAATGCAAATATTGTTCATATTGCTTATGATAGAACATCAATATCGTTGGATTATGGTGATGCAAATGTAACGGTGCATATGGAAACAAAAGGAAAATACCACCAACAAGAAATTAAAGAGGCTCTTGTAAAAGAGGGCTATTTAAGGGATTAATCACAATGGAACTTGTCAATAGTAAAAGTGTTGTGAAACCAATAATACTTATAAAAATATTAGAAGATACAAGATTACTTGTTATTGATGCACAAACAACAGTCCGGTATTTTAAAACTGAGACACTGGAACTCTCTGGCGGATTTAAAGTAGGCGTTCATCATTTACATTATAAAACAAGCGTTGTTGCTTCAAGTACCGATGGTAAGTATCTTGCAAGTTTAAGTGCAGACTGCAAAGAGGCAAGACTATATAATACAGTTTCAAAAAAGATTATTTCAAAAGTTGATAGAAATCAAGGAGAAGTTTCTTGTGTGGGGATTGACCCATTATCAAGGTATATGTTTTCATGCGGAGATGATGGAAAAACGTTTGCTATAGATGTAAAAAGTGGTAAATTAGTTTTTACTTTACCACACCATGCCGATACTATTAATGATATTGCATTTTCAAAAAATTCCAACTGGGTTGCCACTGCCAGTTATGATAGAAAAATTTCTCTTTTTAATCTTGTTACAATGGCACCAAAAGATAAGTTGATTGCACATTCTGCCCCTGTTATGAAACTAAAATTCTTTGCTAAAAATAAACTTGTAAGTATAGATAAAAAATCAGTGGCAATTATATGGAATATTCATACAGGAAAAGTGTTGCATAGACTTGAAGGAATTCATGATGATGTGACACAAATGGTAGTGAGTGCAGATGAACAATTTTTATTTTTAGGAACAGCTTTAGGATATATATTATTATATGATTTACACACATATGAACTTATTTCCGGTAAATATATTAAAATGGTTTCTCCTATAACTGCTTTAGAATATGATGCGGCATTAAATTATCTTCTTATTGGCACTGATGATGGCTTTTTAATGCAGTATAATATTTATGAAAATGAAGAAAAGTTAAAAGAGCTGTTACGAAAAAAAGATTTTAATAGTACTGAAAAGCTTGTAAACAAGAATCCAGTATTAGCATATACAAAAGTTTATAATTTAATGTCTAATCTTTGGGAAAATACATTAAAACAGGCAAAAATAGCTTTGCAAAACGGTGATAAAAATAAAGCTTTACTGCTTTTTAAACAATTTAAAGATATTCCGTCGAAAAACAGTATTATTCAAAAATTGTTTAAAGATTATGCCGAGTTTAACAAGTTTTTAAACTTTGTAAAAGAGGGGAAACTCGCTTTGGCATATAATATGGCAAATACATATCATGTGTATAAAGAATCAAATGCTTACAAAGCTCTTGAAGAAAAATGGAAAAAAACATTTATTAAAGCACAAAAATATATACTTGATCCAAAAGGTATGCAAAAGGCAAAAGATATTTTGGCTCCATACAGAGGTATTAGTGAAAAGACAAAATTTATTCAAGAAATATTGACAAAAGGTGAAATATACAGACGATTTAAAATGGCCATTGGTCAAAAAGAATTTAGAATATGCTTTGAATTAGTAAAACGCCATCCATTTCTAAAAGAATTTCCTGAATATGATGCTTTAATACGCTATGGTGATACTCTTTATATCAAAGCACATACTTATATTCAAGAAAATGACATGCATTCTGCATTAAGGATGTTAGCTGTATTAAAAAACTTTATTGATTTTAGTGAAGAAGCAGAAGAATTAATTAAAGAAGTAGAAGCAAAACAGAAATTTTTTGGTGCTGTTAACGAAGATGACGTGGCAACTGCATACAATATGATGGCTTTGTCGGAAGATCTTTTAGAAACAGATGATGGTAAAATTTTACAAAAAGAGTGGAACAGCGATGTAGGTATTGCTAATAAATATGCGTCTACCGGTAATGTAGCAGGTGTATATACTACTTTGAAAAAATACATTAAAATAGAATCAAAATATATGGCACTTGCAACAGTATTTGGATGGTGTTATATAGTACAATTAGAAACCGCTTTACAAGAAAATATGCAACAGACTAAATTAGAAAAAGGCATAAAAAGTTATATATTGAATTTTGGTATTCAAGACCAAATAGAAGATTTTTTCGTCTCTTTTAAAAATAAATATCCGAATTCAAAATTAAATTTTGAATTTTTACAGAAGGGTTCATTCTCCATGTGGCGGCCATCAATGATTGTAAAATCAATTTTAGATTGAGATTTTAACCTCAATTATAGTTCTCTTTAAGTACAATTAGCGAATTTTAAAATTATACATTATACAGAGGAGACTTTTCATGCAAATTAGTGGCGCACAGATGGTCATTGAAGCTTTAGTTGCGGAAGGGGTAGATACAGTTTTTGGCTACCCTGGTGGAGCAATTATGAATGTCTATGATGAAATCTACAAACAAGATAATTTTCAACATATATTAACTCGTCATGAGCAGGCAGCTGTCCATGCTGCAGAGGGCTATTCAAAAGCTAGCGGAAAAGTCGGTGTTTCTATGATTACAAGTGGTCCAGGTTTTACAAATGCAGTAACTGGTTTGGCAGATGCTTATATGGATTCTATTCCTCTTGTTGTAATTTCAGGGCAGGTTCCTATGAGTTTAATCGGAACAGATGCTTTTCAAGAAATAGATGCAGTAGGAATTAGCCGTTCGTGTACAAAACATAATTATCTTGTAACTGATGCAAAAGATTTACCACGTATACTCAAAGAAGCTTTTTATATAGCAAGAACAGGGCGTCCAGGTCCCGTACATGTAGATATTCCAAAAGATGTTACAGCACAAATTGCAGAATTTAATTATGATATTGAACTTAATTTAGAAACATACAAACCTCATGTTAAGGGAAATCCTCGCCAAATTAAAAAAGCAATGGAAGCAATAGCAAATGCAAAACGTCCACTTTTTTATCTTGGTGGCGGAATAATCAATGCAAATGCAGCATATGAAGTGAGAGATTTAGTGCATACTACAGGTATACCTGCCGTTGAGACATTTATGGCACGCGGAACACTTTCATGTGATGATAAATTGCTTGTAGGTATGCTTGGAATGCACGGAAGTTATGCAGCAAATATGGCAATGAGTGAAACAGATTTAGTTATAGCGCTTGGTGCAAGATTTGATGACCGTGTAACTGGAAAATTAAGCGAATTTGCAAAAAATGCAGGTGTTATACATGTAGATATTGATCCGGCAAGTATTTCTAAGCTTGTCAATGCAAATTATCCAATTGTCGGTGATATAAAAAATGTTGTAACAGAAATGTTGAAACTTGTTTCTATGGTAGAGAGTGAGAGCTATGAACCATGGAGAGAAACAATAGAAAATTTTGCAGAGTTACATCCTCTTA
>JALUXS010000104.1 GCA_027013185.1 Sulfurimonas sp. | reverse complement strand
TGTGGGTATTGCAAAAGCAAAATTAAAAGAAATTTTTAAACCCTTTGCTCAGGCAGAAGTTTCTACAACAAGAAGGTTTGGAGGAACGGGACTAGGTCTAAGTATCAGTGCTGATTTAATTCAGGCATTTGGCGGTGAACTAAAAGTAGACTCCAGTGAAGGCAAAGGCAGCTGTTTTTATTTTGATTTAGAATTTGAAACTTGTAAAGCTGAGGAAAATATTACAAGGAATCAGCAATCGACTACTTTGTGTGAAAATGATGAAGAGTGTAAAAAATTTCATTTGGATGTGTTGGTAGCTGAAGATTATGAAGTGAATAGAATGCTCGTTGAATCTATATTTAAAAAATATAAAAATATCACACTAGAATTTGCGGTCAATGGAAAAGAAGCGGTTGAAAAAGTTGAAGTAAAGCATTATGATTTGGTATTTATGGACATCAATATGCCAGTTATGAATGGAATTGATGCTACCAAGTTTATACGTGAAAAACTCCATTTAGATGTTATTATTGTGGCACTTACGGCAAATGCAATTAAAGGCGACAGAGAAAAATTTATTGCTTGTGGAATGAATGAGTATTTGAGTAAGCCTATAAATATAGATAAATTAGAAAATATTTTATGCAAATATTCACGTAAAAATGAAAATCAATTAGATCTAAATATGGAAGATGTTTTTCAAAAAATAAATGATAAAATCGGTTTAAATAAAGAAGTCAGCCTTAAACTTATAAAACTTTTTTTAGAGAGTTTAAAAGAATTAGTTCCTGCTTTACAAACTGCATTTAAAATGCAAAACAATAAAGAAATTTATGAAATTTCTCACAAGATTAAAGGTGCTGCCGGTTCACTTTTTTTAGAGGATCTTTATGAGCGTATGCAATTGATAGAAAAGAGTGCTTTAGAAGAGGATGCTGTAAAATATGAAGGTGAAATAGGTGTACTTTATGAATATATAAATATATTTGAAAAAGGAGTTACACAATATCATTAAAATTTAAATCACTTTTAGATAGAATGTAGAGTAAATACAAAGACAGGGGTTGCTTTGCAAAAACTTATACAAAAAGCAAAAGATTTTAATGAACTTGTGATGTTTGAACATTCCATTTTTTCTTTGCCGTTTATCTTTATCGCCATGATTGTAGCGGCAAATGGATGGTTTGGTTTTTGGCTTTTTATTATGGGAATTTTGGCAGCACTCAGTGCCAGAAACTTTGCCATGGGTGTAAACCGTTATGCAGATAGTGACATTGACGCAAAAAACCCCAGAACTGCAAACCGTCCAAATGTAGATGGAAGGCTCGATGCAACGAGTATTCTTTTTTTTATACTTATTAATGCACTTGTTTTTATAGCTGTCGCTTATATGATAAATCCACTTGCTTTTTCTCTCAGTGTTCCAATTTTGATTGTTTTGGCTTCATATTCTTATTTTAAACGTTTTTCTTCTTTGGCACATGTTATTTTAGGTCTGGCTCTTGGACTTGCTCCTATTGCAGGTGTTATAGCAGTAAGTGCTACTATACCGCTTTGGTCGGTATTGCTTTCATTAGGTGTTATTTTTTGGGTTGCCGGATTTGATTTGCTTTACTCTTTGCAAGATATTGACTTTGATAAAGATAATGACCTTTATTCTATTCCTTCACGCTACGGGGCAGAAGCAACACTGTTTATTTCAGCGTTTTTTCATGCACTTGCCGTACTTTTTTGGCTTCTTTTTGTATGGGCTGCGGGACTTGGTATATTTGCATATATTGCCGCGGTAGGAAGTGGTTTTGTGCTTTATTATGAACAAATGCTTGTTAGAAAAGATTTTACAAAAATAGACCGTGCATTTTTTACGGTAAATGGGTATCTTGGCATTGTATTTTTGCTTTTAATCATTATTGACAGGATGGTATTATGAATAAACCTCGTTTAGTCCCTGCACCTATAAGCATTGTGTTTTCTGAAGCTGAAGTTGATAAAAAGAGTTATGAACGAGAGTATCAACAACTGAGTGAAAGTGATGATGATCCGATTTCACAATGGCTTAAACTTGCAAAAGCACGAGGTGAAACAGCCGATAGCGACCCTGTACTGCTCAATTTAATGGTAGAGCTACATAGAAAGATAGATGGGCTTGAAATGTTTTTAAAAAATGAAACTCCAAAACGGATTTCTTTGATAAATGAAACACATATAAGTGCTATTGGATTTGAACACTTTGAACTCAGTGAGTCATGTTTAGAAGAAGGAAAAGAATATTATGGGCGTATTTCTATGCCTGTACATCCCAAAAGAGATATAGGTGTTTTTTTTAAAGCACTCTCATCAACTTTAACACAGATTATACGTATGCATGAACGTGATGAAAAAGAGTGGGCTGCTTATATGACGGCACGCGAACGTATTTTAATTCGTGAATTAAGAGAGAAAAAATAGTGAATTTACAAAATTTTTCTTTTAATGCAGAGTATCTTATTATTATTTTGGGTGCAATTATTTTGTATCTTCTTTATTATGTTTTTACAAAGGATGCCCAGTATACTAAAAATATTCGCTCTGTGGCTTCTGTTGTTGAAGATTTAAATAGAGAACTTTATTATTTAAAAAAGAAGCTTGATCAGACGGATGGCAATATAAAAGAAAATTCTCAAAGAATGAATGATGATGAAATTTATCAAGAGATTGAACGAAGTGTTTACGATATGGTACATCCGCTTTCTATCGCTTTAAAACAACTACAGGTAAATATTAGTACCATCGAACATGATATTCAAAATAGAATGACGCAGCTTGAAAGTGGCGTAAAACAGATATCTATTCCTGCTTCTGTCCATGGAAATGATGATGAAAAAATTATTTCATTGTTTCAACAAGGTGTTTCTATACAAAGCATTGCCAAAGAACTTCATCTTTCCAAACCTGAAGTAGAATTTGTTTTAAAAATAAATAAAATAAAGTAGATTTATTGTGGGTGCAGACAAAAAACTTTTTACTCTTACATCTTTGCTTATTGGCATAAGCATTGTACTTTCTTATTCATTGACTGAATATACAGTGCTGCTGTTTGATGTAAATGAATTTCATTTTGTTATTCGACAAACGATATTTGGACTCTTAAGCATCATTATCATCTTTACTCTTTCACAACTTAATCCAGATAAATGGCTTAAACCTATAGGATTTACACTCTTTTTCGGTTCGCTTCTCTTAATGATTGCTATGCCATTTTTGCCAGAAAGTGTGGTTTCAGCGGTCGGTGGAGCAAAACGTTGGATTAAAATAGCAGGGTTTTCTTTAGCTCCTGTAGAATTTTTTAAAGTTGGATTTATCTATTTTTTAGCGTGGAGTTTTTCGCGTAAATTGGGACATCATGACGGCATGGGACTCTCAAGCGAATTTAAAAGATTTTTGCCTTATGCCATCATTTTTCTAGGAGCTATGTTCATCATCGCCTTTTTGCAAAAAGATTTAGGTCAGGTTGTTGTTCTGGGTGCAACTCTTTTGTTTATGCTTATTTTTGCAGGAAGCAGCTTTCGCTTTTTCTTAACTATTTTAGCCGGTATTTTCATAGCTATTTTAGTTTTTATTTTTACAGCACAGCATAGAATTTTACGTATAAAATCATGGTGGGCATTGGCTCAAAATTCTGTTTTGGCTTTATTGCCGGATTCTATTGCCGATAAACTGAGAGTTCCTGTTGAGGTTGAACCTTATCAAATAGGGCACTCTTTAAATGCTATTCACAACGGCGGTATATTTGGTGTAGGATTAGCAAATGGAACATTTAAACTGGGCTTTTTAAGTGAGGTTCATACCGACTTTGTTTTGGCAGGACTCGCAGAAGAATTTGGTTTTATAGGTGTTTTTATTGTTGTATTTATATTTATGTGGATGATTCAAAGAATTTTTAAAATTGCCAATAGAACAAAAGATACAAGTATATACCTTTTTAGCATTGGTATTGGTTTGATTCTTTCTTTTTCATTTTTGGTAAATGCTTATGGAATTAGTGGAATTACCCCTATTAAAGGTATTTCCGTGCCATTTCTTTCTTATGGTGGTTCTGCCATGCTTGGGGCTGCCTTTGGCGTGGGTATGGTATTGATGGCATCCAAAAAAGCAAAGATGAATTAAAAGGTAAATGGAATGAAATTATGCATAACAGGCGGTGGAACAGGCGGACATTTAATGATTGCAGAAGCCCTGTCAGAGGCAGCAGTCGAAGATGGACATGAGGTAATATTTATAGGTTCTACGTCAGGACAAGATAAAAAATATTTTGAGCATCACAGTAAATTTTCACATGTTTATTTTTTACAAACAACAGGCGTCGTCAATCAAAAAGGCAGTGCTAAATTAAAAGCTTTATATAAAGTTTTCAGAGCCTTTTTACAGGCAAGAAAAATTTTAAAAAAGCATAAAATTCAGGCAACGTATAGTGTTGGTGGGTTTTCTGCAGCTCCAGCATCTTTTGCTTCTTTGAGCCTTTTTATTCCGCTTTTTATACATGAGCAAAATTCTATAGAAGGACGTTTGAACTCCTTGCTTAAAAGATATGCAAAAAGCTTTGTTTGTGCTTATGATGCAAACTCTCCTATTCAGGGGTATCCAGTAAAAGAGGTGTATTATAAAAATGCCAGAGTAAGAAATGAATTAAAAACTATTATATTTTTAGGTGGTTCACATGGTGCAAAAGCCATTAATGACTTGGCTTTGAATGTGGCATATAAGCTGCAAAAAATGCAAATTTCCATCATTCATCAAGCCGGTGAAGCAGATTATGAAAGAGTGCAAGAAGAATATAAAAAACTTGGAGTAGAAGCTGAAATATATGCTTTTACAAAAGATTTACCTGCCTTAATCACTCGTGCCGATTTAGCAGTTTCTCGTGCAGGAGCTTCAACACTTTGGGAACTCACAGCAAACGGCTGTCCTACTTTTTTTATTCCTTATCCTTATGCCGCAGGTGACCATCAATACCATAATGCACAGTTTTTAGTTAAAGAGAATTTGGGCTGGTGTGAGCGTGAGAGCGAAAACTTAAAATCAAAACTCATTAAAGTGCTAAAAAATCCACAGCTCAAAGAAAAAAGTGAAAAACTTTTGGAATTTCCGACACAAGATGTTGCAAAATTGATGATAAAAGATGTAGAAGCTAACATCCATAACAAGGGTTGAAATGTTCCAAAAATCACTCTTGAAAAATTTTATAAAATCTTTTCATACCCCTGATTATAATGATATTTTAAAACTTGTGACGAAAGAGAAGTTTATTGCAGAAGATGCAAATGGTGCAGAGTTTATAAAATATTTAGCACTTTTTTTAAACTGGTCGAATTATGAAAGAGAAGTAAAAAACTCGACTGATATGAAAAAAGCAGACGGAGTCGTTTATAATGAAAAAAAAGAACCCATTGCAATTATAGAACTAAAATGCAGTGATAAAAAAATTGCAAACAGAGACATCATTGCACAGGCGTTTCGCTATAAAAATGAGAAACCTACATGTAAATATGTACTCATCTCAAATTTTAAACAGCTCGACATCTACAGTGAAAGCAGTGATGTTTGTTTCTCTTTAGATATGACACAGGTGCAAAGTTATACAACACTTTATGCTCTTTTAAATCAGTCATCATTGCAGACAAATGAGATAGCACGACTGAAAAAGCTTTCAAAATCACAAGAAGAGATAACGAAAGAGGTTTACAAAGAGTACAGTGCTTTTCGCTTGAAACTTTTAAACAATTTGATACAAAACAATAAAGAACTCTCAAAAGAGACAATATTTGCATGTGCAAATAAATTGCTTGATAGATTTATGTTTATACTTTTCGCCGAAGATCGGGGGCTAATACCTCCAAACAGTATTGATGCTGTTATAAAACAGTATGAAAATGCACAAGAGTGGGGAGAAGAGACACCGTTATATGATTACTATAAAAAGTATTTTCATTTTATAGATGTCGGCAACACTAAAGTAAAAATACCAAAATACAATGGAAACCTGTTTAAACCGGATGTCCTTTTGGAAAATCTGCTGATTGATGATGTCGTGATAAAAGAAGATTTATCGCATCTCTCAGCGTATGATTTTAGTGATGATGTGGATGTAGAAGTTCTTGGGCATATATTTGAGCAGTCTTTAAATGATTTGGAAAAAATCAAAGAGTCTCTTTTTGAAGAGCATAAAGTCATCGATACCCGAAAAAAAGACGGTGTTTTTTATACACCTAAATTTGTAACAGAGTACATCATCAACAATACACTCTCACAACTTTGTGAAGCAAAAAAACAGGAGTTACGACTTTATGATGCAATAAAGGGAACAAAAAAAGCAAATGAAAAGCGTAGAGAGACTTTGCATATTTATAGAGAATATTTAGAAAATCTTAAAATAGTTGACCCTGCATGTGGGAGTGGTGCGTTTTTAACTGCCTCTTTTAGATACCTGTTACGTGAGCATAAATGGCTGCAAAATGAACTTTTTAAGTATGAAGCAGGGCTTTTTGATTATCATGATGTAGATAAGCAAATCATAGAAAAAAATCTCTTTGGTGTTGATATAAATGGTGCAAGTGTCGGCATTGCAAAATTAAGTTTATGGCTGCAAACAGCAAAAAGAGACAGACCTTTGAGCAATCTTATGCAAAATATAAAGTGTGCAAATTCGCTTTTGAGTGATTGGAATGAGCTTTTTCCAGAAATTATGGCAAATGGCGGATTTGATTGTGTTATTGGGAATCCGCCGTATGTACGACAAGAGAGTATTAAAGAATTAAAACCTGCTCTCAAAGAGATTTACACTGTTTATACCGGTACTGCTGATTTGTTTGTTTATTTTTATGAACTTGCTCAAAATATTTTAAAAAGTGGCGGAATGAATGGTTTT
>JALUXS010000103.1 GCA_027013185.1 Sulfurimonas sp. | reverse complement strand
AGATGATGTTGATGATGTGCAAAAAGATGAACAAACACAGCAAAATTTAGAAGAAGAGATACTCCAAGAACAACTTTTTGCCGAAGATGCAATAGCTCTTTTAGAAGAAAAAATGCAAATAGGTGAAGCCCCTCAAACAATTGAGCGATTTTTTAGCATAGATGATTTTGGCAAAATTGACTGGCGGAATGAACTCAGGCTTGCTATTGACAAATACTTTAGAGATGATTATGTCATGATGCCACCTTCAAAAAAACTGCTTTATCAGGGTATCTATTTGCCTTCAAATATTTCACAAACTTTTCGCCTTGTGATTGCGATTGACAGTTCAGGCTCTATTGATGAAGAACTTTTAAATAATTTTTTAACAGAAGTGAATTTTTTGATGAGTTTGGCGCAAAACTATCAAATTGAGCTTCTGATTTGTGATGAGAAAATTCAGTCGCATAAAACTTTTTATAGCACAGATATGTTGGAGGTTGATATAAAAGGAGGAGGAGCAACAGATTTTCGTCCTGTATTTTCATATATTGATGAAAATTTTGATGATGTGAAACTGCTTTTATATTTTACTGATTTAGATGGCATTTTTCCACAAGTTTCACCACAATATGAGCTAAAATGGGTGAGTGCAAAAGAGAGGAAAATTCCTTTTGGCTCTCTTATAAAATTGGATTAGGCCTCAAAAACGACTTGGTTTCTGCCGTTATTTTTTGCTTTGTAAAGCATCATATCTGCTTCATTTATGTTCTCTTCTACAGACTCTTCTTCATTAAAAAGTACAGCTCCAATAGAGATGGTAAACTTTATAGAAATATTTTCTTTAAGCTGATATGAAAATTTTTCTACATCATCTTTTATTCTATCAAAGATTTCTTGTGCACTGTAAGAATTTATATTTTTGAGTACAACACAAAACTCCTCACCGCCAAATCTTGCTACAATATCATAAGGGCTGGTAGAACTTTTTAAAATATTTGCTAAAGAAACAATGATTTTATCTCCAACGTCATGTCCATAGGTATCATTCACCTTTTTAAAATGGTCAATATCTATCATACCTATGGCAAACTGTTCTGCACTTTCACTGATATTGTCAATATATTCATGAAGCTCAGTGAAAAAATGTCTTCGATTTAAAAGTCCTGTTAGAAAATCTCGATTTGCATAATTTGTTATCATTTGTATATTTTCTAAAGCTTCTATAGAGTTGTTGATACGGCAAGAAAATTCTTCTTTTGAAAAAGGTTTTTTTACATAATCATTTGCACCGTGCTTTAAAAAAAGTGCTGTGATTTCTTCATCTTCATTGCCTGAGAGTGCTACGATGCAGAGTTCGCTTTTTGAATATGTTTTTCTTATTTCACGAGTAAGTTCAAGTCCATCCATCACCGGCATATTATAATCAGTCAAAACAAGCGATATATCTGGCTGTGCTTTAAGCATACCTATGGCTTCTTCTCCATGTGCAACAGTAATAACTTTGAAAAAAAGATTTTCAAGCATCACTTGCATTGTATGTCTGAAAACACGGGCATCATCCACAACTAACACTTTATGATTTCGATTGCGTTGCAGTCTTTGAATAGTATGAATAATATAATTAATATCGTCAACACCACTTTTATTGACATAATCAATAACATTTTTTTTCAGTATCTGCTTTCTAAAACTTTTATCAATATTTCCGCTTAAAACAATGGCATGAATCTTTTTTTGTGTGACATAATCAATAATCTCGCCATTTGGAGCATCTGGAAGATTAATGTCAAGGAGGGTGATAAAATAGCTGTATCGTGCTATAAATAATTTTGCTTCTGCCATTGTGTAGGCGACATCAACAGAGAGTCCAAGTGATGATTCTAGCTTTTTTGCTATTAGTTTGGCAAGTGTTTTGTTGTCTTCTACAATTAAAATTTTACTCATTTAAATGTTCCTCAATTATCTCACTTGTAGTATACACTTATTAATCTAATATTATACTAATAATAGATACCATTCGTTTATGAATTATATGGACTTGGTGTGTAAGAAACTTTATACAAAAAACAATGTTTTTTTGACTGGTGGTGCAGGTGTTGGAAAAACGACGATTACAAGAGCTGTTATAAAAGAGTATGAAGCACAGGCAAAAAAAGTAGCTAAACTTGCTTCAACGGGAATGGCAGCAACACTTATAAATGGACAAACACTGCATAGCTTTTTTGATTTTGGAATTGCTTCAGATAAAGAAGCATTGCAAACAAATGCAAAATATGAGATAAAAAAGAAGATAAAAAAGCTTGTCTCAAGTATGGATTTGATTGTAATTGATGAAATTTCTATGGTAAGTAGCACTCTTTTTGAAATGATAGAACTACGTTTAAAGCAGGCAGACTTTCAAGGCTCTTTACTTGTGGTAGGAGACTTCTTGCAACTGCCTCCTGTTGTACGCGGACAGGCTGAAGTGGCATTTGCTTTTGAATCATCTTCATGGGAAAATTTTGCGTTTGAGAGAGTGGAACTTACACACATTTATAGAACAGATGATGTGCAGTTTATAGAACTTTTACATAGGGTGCGTTTTGGAAAAATAGATGAAGCAGTGCATAATAGTCTCAATGAATTCATAAAACCTCTGCCTCATGATTTAAGCCAGTTTACCTTTCTTTTTGGAAAAAATATTTCAGCAGCAAAACACAATAAAACACAGCTTGATTTTATAGATGAGACTTTACATGTAAAAGAAGTGCAAGTTGTAAAACATCTTAAATCAACACAAGATAAAGAAGTTGAGCGTTTTATGGATGATGCGAGAATTGACAAGGAACTTGCACTTAAAGTTGGTGCACCGGTTCTTTTTACACGAAATTCATGGAATTACTTTAATGGTGAACGGGGCAAAGTTGTTAATGTAGATGCAAGTTATGTTTATGTCCAAAAAAGTGATGCCAAAGTAATAAAGCTTGAACCTGTAGCACGAAGTAAAGCGGTATGGAAGGAAAAAACAGTAGATGGAAAAAAAGAGATGCTCGAAGAAAATCTTTTTACCGTGTATCAGTTTCCCATTAAACTCGGCTTTGCAATAACAATCCATAAATCGCAGGGAATGAGCATAGAAGATTTAATTGTTGAGACAAATGAGATTTTTGCTCCTTCTCAGTTTTATGTTGCACTCTCTCGTTCTTCTAATCCTCAGCGACTCACACTTATAGCACCTCAGAAACAGTGGTATGAACTTGCTTATGTAAATCCAAAAGCGATGGAGTTCGTACAAGGGCAGCAATATTGTTAAAAAAAGTACAAAGCGGTGTATTGTTTATGCTAGGAAGTGCTTTGATTTCTGCACTCAATGGAGCGTTGACAAAAATACTTGCAGCAGATATTTCTGCTTTGGAAATTGTTTTTTTCCGTAATTTTATTGGTGTTTTTATTATACTTTACGCACTTAAGCATACCGCACCAAAACTTACAGGTGGTAAAATTTATATGCTTTTTACCCGTGGACTTTTCGGGTTTATGGCAATGATTTTGTTTTTTTATACGATTACAGTGATTCCACTCGGTGAAGCAATAACGCTCAATAAAACTTCTCCATTTTTTGTAACACTTTTTGCCTACTTTCTTTTGCATGAGCATTTAAGTAGGCGAACACTTTTTGCATTGCTTATAGGTTTTCTCGGTGTTGTTTTTATAACGAAACCTTTTTCAATGAGCTTTTCTTATGCTCATTTTCTAGGAATTTTAGGAGGTTTTTTTGCAGCAGCGGCATATACAACTATAAAAAAGATAAAAAACATATATGATTCACGTGTAATTGTACTTTCCTTTGTCGGTATAGGAACACTTTTACCGGCTTTGTTGTTCTTGTGTGCACCTTTTATTCAAGCACCCCAATCGCTCGCATTTTTATTTCCTAAGTTTATTATGCCTAGTACTTTACATGTATGGCTCTTAATTATTTTGATGGCATTTATTTCTACGCTTTCACAATGGCTTTTAACAAAGGCATACAGTGCATCAAATTTGAGTATTATTGGCGTTGTAAGTTATACAAATATTCCTTTTGCCATAGGTTTTGGTTATTTACTTGGTGATAAATTTCCTGACATGATGACATTTTTTGGAATTGCTTTTATTGTACTAGGTGGTATATTGGTAAGTAAAAAATCTTGATTAAGCTTTTTTACAGAACTTAAGAGTTACAATTTGGGTACATGTCTAAATATATGATGATATGTTAAAAGGTGAGAGGAGAGTGAAAAGTTTTGAATATTCAAACAACATCAGAACATAACAAGATGTTTCTCCTCGCAAAAGCTTTAGAACAGGCTGATGATATGGTCTTAATTACTGATGCAAACGGGATTATAGAGTATGTAAACGATTCCGTTACTCATAAATCCGGTTATGCTAAAAGTGAACTCATAGGCAACAAAACAAATATTTTTAAATCGGGCAAGCATACAGATGCCTTTTATAAAAATTTGTGGGACACTGTATTAGCTGGAAAAAACTACCGTAATGTTATTATAGATAAAACAAAAGATGGAAAGCTTTACTATGCCGATTTAAAAATAACACCATTGTTGGATGAAAATAAAAAAGTACAAAATTTTGTTGCAACAAGTACAGATATTACAAAACGTATAGAATTAGAACAACAACTCAAAAAATTGGCAACAATTGACGGGCTAACAGAAATATACAACAGGTATAAAATTGATATGTCTATTGATGTTCAGATTTCCCGATATAAACGTTGTAAAGAGCCTTTTTCGCTGCTTATGCTCGATATAGATCATTTTAAAAATATAAATGATACTCATGGACATAATGTAGGCGACAAGGTCTTAAAAAGATTGTGTCGGCTTATTTCAAACAATATTCGAAAAACAGATAAAATTGGCCGCTGGGGCGGTGAAGAATTTATAATTATACTGGAAAATACAAAAGAAGAAGAAGCATTTTTGATTGCTGAAAAATTTAGAAAAATGGTTTGTGAGCACAAACTAGAAGATAAATACAGTATTACCGTAAGTATAGGAGTTGCACAGTATGAAGAGCTTGAGTCAAAAGAAGATTTAATAAAAAAAGTAGATGAAGCGTTATATAGAGCAAAAGAAAAGGGAAGAAATCAGGTAAGTGGGTAAAACCAGAGTTATTATAACTCTGATTCGTGTTTTGCTAAGTAGTCAGCAACACCTTCTGTGTCCGCTTTCATACCTTCATCACCTTTTTGCCAGCCGGCAGGACAAACTTCACCATGCTCATTTGTAAAAATCATAGTATCTACCATACGAATCATTTCATCAATGTTTCTTCCAAGTGGTAAGTCATTAACTACTGAATGACGAACTGTACCGTCTGCATCAATTAAAAATGAACCACGAAGTGCTACAGAACCACCGAAAAGTACATCATAATCTTTTGAAATTTGTTTTGAAAGGTCAGCAACAAGAGGGAATTTAACTTTGCCTATACCACCTTTTTCAACAGGAGTTTCTCTCCATGCAAAGTGTGAAAATTGGCTATCAACAGAGACACCAATAACATTAACACCACGACTTGTAAACTCTTCAATTCTGTGAGAAAATGCAATGATTTCTGACGGACAAACAAAAGTAAAATCAAGTGGGTAAAAGAAAAGTACTGCACCTTTTTCCCCTAAGTTTTTCATCAAGTTGAAATCTTCAACGATTGAACCATCAGCTAAAACTGCTGTTGCTGTAAAATCTGGAGCTGGATTTGTTACTAACATATATATATCCTTGTATTTGTTTAGAATAATTCTATCAAAGTTTTGCTAATAAAAATCTATATTTTTTTATTTAGTTTATAACTTTTTTCTTTTATTTACTACAAAGCTCTTTTTCGATGACAGGAAGAAGCTCTTTTTCTAAAAGCTGCAGCGTTTTTTTATACTCAATTTCTTCTTTCCCGCTTGGATCTTCAAAACCTACATGTAAAGTTTTTACAGCCTTTGGAAACATAGGACAAGTCTCTTTTGCCGCATCACATACTGTAATTACTAGGTCAAAAGCTGTATCTAAAACTGTTTCAATAAGCTTAGAATGGTATTCATCTCTCCAATACCCTTTCTCTTTTAAAAGTGCCTCTGCAATAGGATTGACTTTTCCACTTGCCTTTACACCCGAACTTTGTGCATGAACACACTTAGATAATTTTGCATTGACAAGTGCTTCAGCCATGATGGAACGGCAACTATTTCCGGTACATAGTATTAAAACTTCTTTTTTTTGATTCATAGTATTTTACATTCTCCTGTTTGTGATGATTGTGCCAAAGGTGGCAGAATAATATCTAAATGTCTTATTTCTTCTAACGCTTCGCTACGAAATTTGTCTAGTGGTGAGCGAATAGAATAGAAGCCCCAAGTCCCTTTACGCACAACTCTTAAAAAACCGGCCTCTTTTAAAATTTTGAGATGTCTTGAGAGACGCGATTGAATCATTTCAAGTGAATTTTGTAGATCACAAACACAGCATTCACCATGTTCATCTAAAAATCTCAGTAGAAGAATTCTTGTTTCATCGTTGAGTGCTGAAACGGTTTTTAAAAAAATTTCCATATTCCCCTCCCTTTGTAAAATTGTAGCAGAATTAAGTTTTAATATCAAGATATGTTGATTTATAGATTTTATTTTGTTATAGTTCCATATTCAGTTTTTTTAAAAGGGTAAAATTATGGTATTGGCATTTGGTCTGTTTTTAGTGACGTTAGTATTTATTATTTGGCAGCCTAGAGGTTTACAAATAGGTACGACTGCAGTAGTTGGTGCTGTAATTGCAATTCTTATAGGTGTAGTCAACTTTGCCGATGTTATTACGGTTGTTGACATTGTTTGGGATGCGACACTCTCTTTTATAGGTATCATAATTCTCTCAATGGTACTTGATGAAATAGGCTTTTTTGAATGGGCAGCGATTAAAATGGCACGTCTGAGCGGCGGAAGTGGCAATAAAATGTTTGTTTATATTTTATTGCTCGGTGCAGTAGTTGCTGCATTTTTTGCAAATGACGGAGCAGCGTTGATTTTAACACCTATTTTACTGGCAAATATGAAACACCTAAAAATGAAACCTTTGCCTATTTTTGCTTTTTTAATGGCAGGTGGATTTATAGGCGATGCCGCATCAAATCCTTTAGTTATTTCAAATCTGACAAATATCGTCACAGTAGGATATTTTGATATAGGTTTTGTGGAATATGCAAAACATATGTTTTTGCCAAATCTGCTGAGTATTATTGCTTCTATTGCTGTTTTATGGGTTTATTTTAGGAAGGACATTCCTTTACATGTAGATGTAAAAGAACTGCCTGAAGCATCTTCTGTCATTAAAAATCAGACAATGTTTAAGTTTTCATGGTTTTTCTTGGCATTGTTAATGGTCGGATATTTTATAGGAGATAGATTTCATTTGCCAGTTTCTGTGTTTGCTCTTGGTGGTGCACTTCTCTTT